>JBCCKJ010000001.1:0-39469 GCA_039027455.1 Pseudomonadota bacterium
CAGCGCGTCAAGCAGCTCCTCGCGCGGCGCAAGCCGTTGCTCAGCGAGTCCCTGCCGCTCAAGACCTTGGATCATGTAGATGTCGGTGGGGAAATTGCCGGGTTCGGACAGGATCACCTTTCGCCCGGGGCGCATTTCCAAAGCGGCCGCGATCAGTTTGAACAGGTTGGCGCTCACAGTGTCGCAAGCGATCACTTCGTGGGGCTGCGCACCGATGAGCGGGGCGATCTTGGCGCCCACGCGACTGCCCATCTCGAACCACCCAGCCTCGTTCCAGGATCGGATGAGGCCCTCGCCCCACTCCTCTTCGATCGCGCGGCTCATCGCGGCCGGGGTCGCTCGGGGCAAGCACCCTAAGGAGTTGCCGTCCAGATAGATGACGCCTTCGGGCAGGTGGAATTCGTCCCGGAACCGCCCAAGCGGATCGGCGGCGTCAAACTCGCGAGCCTTCGCCAAAGTCGTCATGAGAGCTCTCTCAGGATGGCTCGGACAGGCGACGCGTCCCCGCTCACAATCGGGAGAGGCAGCGCGATCAATTCGTAGCGGCCCTCCGGCACGTCATCGAGCACCAAGCCTTCGAGGACGCGGATATCGTGTTTGAGGACCGCATTATGCGCCAGCATCTCCTTGGAATCCTGCGGGTCAATGGAAGGTGTGTCGATCCCGACCAGCTTCACCCCCTGCACGGCGAGCCACTCGATGGTTTCGGGTGCAATCGCCGTGGTGTCTGGCTTCCATTCGTCGTGCGAAAATCGCTCGAACGTGCGAAAGAGGACGCGGTCCGCGCTGTGCAGATGCGGCAAATCGCCGACTTCAATCGCTGCCCCGGAACGCCGGGCGTCGACCACCAAGCATTCCCCTAGATACGCGTCGAGATCGACCGACGCGATGTCCGGCGCGCCTTGGCTGTAATGAAGGGGCGCGTCCGCGTGCGCCCCGGTGTGGGTGGACATCGTTACCGCCGACACGTTGACCGGCGATCCCGCTTCCATCTGCCAGGTGCGCGCGTGTTGAAACGCGGTGTCGCCCGGCCACACGGGCAGATCGACAGTCAGGGGCTGCGAGATATCCCAAATGCGGCGTTTTGGAGCGCCGCTCATATCGCCGTCCTCACGCTCAGGAGCTCGGGGAAGAACGCCTGCTTCAACACGCCTTCGAGATACGGCACGCCCGGCGTACCGCCCGTCCCGCGTTTGAAGCCGATGATGCGTTCGACGGTCTTCAAATGGCCAAACCGCCAGCGTTGAAAATGGTACTCAAGGTCAACCAGTTTTTCCGCCAGCTCATACAAGTCCCAATACGATTCCGGGCTACGATAAATCCGCGCCCAAGCCTCTTCGACGCCCTTATCTGGTTTATAAGGCGCGCTAAGGTCGCGCTCTGTCACCTTAGGGTCGATTTCAAATCCGCGCCGAACAAGCAGCGCAATCGCTGCGTCGTAAAGGCTGGCGCGCGCCATTTCGCCGCGCAATCGCGGCGCCCAATCGCCTGTTCTTTCGTGCAGTTTTACATGCTTTGCCTCGCGCCCACCCAGCATGAATTCCATCATGCGATACTGGGGTGATTGAAAGCCGGAAGACGCGCCCAGATGCGGCCGGATCGCCGAATAATCGTGCGGCGTCATTGTGCTCAAAACGTCCCAGCTTTGGATCAACTGGGTCTGCGCGCGAGCCACACGCGCCAGCATCTTGAAGGCGGGTCGCAAGTCGTCGGCTTCGATGGCTTCACGCGCACTGGTTAGCTCGTGCAAACAGAGCTTTAGCCACAATTCACTCGCTTGATGAACGATGATGAAAAGCATCTCGTCATGCGCGCCGGACGCGGGATGCTGCGCCTCCAGAATGCGGTCCAGATCAAGATAGCTGGTGTAGGTGACGGTGTCGGCCATGGTCCGCCAGACCTAACGCGTAGCGCACATGGCGCAAGTCAGCCGTCAATAACGCGGGTTTCAGGATAACGCTTGTCGAGGTGCTTTTTGATGATCCGTAAATTTCGCGTGTTGGAACGGAACATAAGGTCCGCAGCATCGCCAACCAAAGGTATAAAACCAAGCATTGTGTCAAAAGCCACGTTGGCGCCCATACGGGTCAGCGACCATTTGGAAAGGCCCAAATTGCGCGCTTCCCAAACGATGTAAGCGCCCAATGCACCCGTGATGATATCGCCGACGACCGGCACCATTCCAATCAGCGCGTCCAAACCAACCGGTAGGTTTACGCCTGGAATACGAAAGCTGCGTTCGAGCAAAAATTCCACGGCCTCAACGCGCGCCCGAATAGAGGCGGGGTCCGTTCCTGTAGGCAGCGAGATGCCTATCGGCTGCGGGCGATTTGCCGACCAATCGCGCGGCTTTGCGTCCCAGTCTTCGGTCGTCATAAGCGTTTCCTCTAGCGCCTATGTGGTGGGCTCGGAGAGGGGGAACAAGGGGTGAAGCCCCCAATCGTTGGGCGCGTAGTTAGCGATCGAGCCTCGAACAAGCGACCACCGCACCGGGGCCCCTAGAGGGATAAACACCTCCTCATCCACCAGTTCGGAATGGGCTTCGGAGAGCAACCGCTGCTTTTCTTCGACGTCTGCGACAAAAAGCGACGCGCGCACGGCTTGGTCAACGGCTTCGGAACACAGGCCGATTTCCAGTTCGCAGTTGAATTGGTTGAGATACCAGCGTGGGCTTGAATAGCGCGCCAAGCGATCGCGCCATTCCAATTCCGCTCCCGCGCCCGGTCGCACTTGAATAGCTCTAATCCCGATAGCGGCCCAAGCGTCAGAAAGCCCCTGAAACAGAAGATCACTTCCCGGCCCCGGTGGGAGACCGACCCGCAGGACAGTCTCGTTCTCTCCGGCTTCGCTTTGCCAACTTGAAATACGCGACCGCGCGGTTTCGCGGCGCTGTTCAAGTGTTAGATCGTCCCAGCGCGATTGGCCCAGCTCGTTGGTCCCCAGCAAAGAGGTGGGCACAACCCAAGTGGTCGGCTGCCAGCCGCCCAAACCAAAAGGCGCGATCAACGCGGCCCGATCGATCGCCATGGAAAGAGCTTCCCTGCGCGCTGGATCGGCGAGAACACCGCTATCGTTGCGAAACACCAGACCCATAAGACCGCGCGCCGGATCGACCAGAATATTACCGCGAGACAGCGGTCCTAACTGTATCTCTGGGAACGACGCAAGATCGCCGTTTAGCAAGAGATCGACCTCGCCTTGGGCAAACGCCTCGATAGCAATCGCCGAAGGCGCGGCGCGAACCGAGAGTGGCCGACTCGTTTCTTCCCAATCTTCCCGCCGAGGCAGTCCGCGTTCTTGCGGGGGAAGCGCGCTCAGGCGTGCGATAGGCTGATCCTCGTCGCGCGAAACGCTCATCGGACCAGCGCCATCCCCGCCTTTGGCCAATCCAAGTTCAGGCTGCGCAAGCAGGCGTAAGAAATCTGGCATGGGGCTCGAAAGCCGCAATTCGACGACTTTCTCCGTCATCGCGCGGACATCGGTTATCTTAGCCAGATCGAGACCAAGGGAAGTGCCCTCGAGGTCTCTCAAAAGCTGCCGCATATCCGCGCGTACATCTTGAGCGGTTATGGGCTCGCCATCCGGCCAATTACGCTCCCGTAACCGGAAAATGTAACTCTGCCCGTCATCGGTTACGATCCATCGCTCGGCGAGCGCCGGAACCACCTGTCCCGAGGCATTGAGCCCAACCAGCCCTTCGATGGACGCCGCACGTACGTGTTGGGCGCCGGGTGACAATCGCACGCCGCTCTCAAACAGACTGGATGGATTGCCAATGACGGCGACTTCAATGGGGCCGTCCGTTCCAAACGGCGAACAAGCCGAAAGAGCCGAAACGCCAAACAGACAAAAAGTGAAGCTCAATCGCCGTGCCATCGCCACTTAGGCCTAGCAGAGCGAGGCGGGATCGTCAGCGAGAGATCGCAGGAAATCGACGACAGTCGATCGCCTGTTACGTATCAGACCTTGCGGAGCGCAGCGGGATCGGGAGGCGTCGGAGCACGGTGCTGCCACGATCTTTCGATGGTGGTCGCAGGGCTATTCTGCGCAGGGCGGTCCGAATGACGGGCTTCCTGAGAATCGATTTCTTGATCGAACGCGATCCCAAAGCGTTGATCCTGAACCCAGGCGACGCTTCCGCCCACGCGACCTATGTTGCGGAGTTCGATTTCCAAGCGGTTTCCGCGCTGCACTTTCAGATTGCCTTCGGCCATCATGCCGCCATCCGAAAGGTTTCGCACTCGCACGCGAAACAAGTCTGCGTCGTTCTCAACTCGAACGTTTGCGAGGAGGAAAAGGCTGTCGCGTGATACGCTGCGTGTTTCGGCCCCCGTCATTTTAGCGTGTACTCCTGCTTATCCCTTTTCGGGATTTTCGTTGGCTCCACGGACCATTTAGGCCTCTGAGCCGCGCCCACCCCTGGCGCTAGGTGATGAGGGTAAACGCTCTCTTAATATGGAGGTGTAGCCAAGCCGCATTGTTATGCACGTCCCAAACTGGAACGTTCTGGGACGCAATGCCTTATCTGTCGGAAAACGCGTCGCAATTGCGCGAATTTTCGCTTTATTCGTCCCGGCTGATTTTCTCGCGACGCTCGTGCGCTTCTTGCGCTTCGACCGTCATTGTGGCGACAGGACGTGCGATCAAACGCTTTAGGCCAATGGGATCGCCGGTCATCTCACAATACCCGTACTCGCCTTCGTCAATGCGGCGGAGCGCGGAATCAATTTTCGAGATAAGCTTACGTTGGCGATCTCGGGTGCGCAGCTCGATGCCCCAGTCCGTTTCGCTGGACGCGCGATCGTTCAAGTCGGCTTCGCGGATCGGCCCGTCCTGAAGCGCCTGCATCGTTTGGTCGGCTGCGGTGTGGATGGAACGCTTCCACTCAATCAACAGCATGCGAAAATACGCCTGCTGCGTTTCGTTCATATACTCTTCGTCATCGCTCGGAACATAATCCGGCGTGAGCATACTCTTGGCTTTTTCAAGAATGTCGATTTCGTCAGCCGCAGACGTCGCCATTGGGCCCTCTTGTAACAATCATCATTCGCCTGACAGTCCCGTCCTTGCGCCTGAGTGTTCTCATTGGCCCACTTGCCCCCCAGCAAGTCGTGCGCTCGGCTGGGCCTATAGGCACGGGCGCGAAGGCCCGCAAGCCGCTTTACATCTCGAAGCGCTTTAAAGAGCATAATTCTCAATGGAACGGCCTAGCTGCCGCCATCAATCCTCCGCCTCGTTAACCAATTGTTAGCCATGATCCGCAAAACCTTGGGTCAAGCGATCAGCAGACTGGGTTTGCGTCGCTCGACGAATTGGAAATGCAAACGGGGGAATGCAACGTGCAACTCAAAGCGGTAGAAATCGAGACCAGCCAATCCACAGATAACAAGGCAGCGGACATGCTTGTCGCGCGCGCTTTGGCGGCGGCGGCGCAAGGTGATGTCGGGGCGTTCTTTGATTTAGGCGTGGTCTATTCAACCGGCAGCCATGGCGTCGCGAGCGATCTGATTGAAGCGCACAAATGGTTCAATATTGCAGCGGCGCGCGGTCACGAAGAAGCATCCTTCTGCCGCGCCGATGTCTCGGATGAAATGACCGCTCGTGAAATTGCCGAAGCTCAACGCCGGGCGCGTCAATGGCTTGCGGGTGAACGTCGCCGAGCGGCTTAGCCAACGGCTTTCAGTCGCCCTTCTTGAACGGCGTGCGCGCATCCAGAAACACCTGGTCGGTCGCGACGCCTTCCCGCTCTCGCTCAAGGAAGTCAGACACCGCCGCGCGAAAGCCCGGATCCGCCAGCCAGTGCGCTGACCAGGTTTTAACGGGCTCATAGCCGCGCGCGAGTTTGTGCCCACCTTGGGCGCCCGCCTCGACACGATCCAAACCAAGCTCAATCGCCAGATCTATGGCTTGGTAATAGCACAGCTCAAAGTGAAGGAAGCGGACGTCGCGCGCGCAACCCCAATAGCGACCATACAGCGCGTCTTGACCTATGAAGTTAAGCGCTCCAGCAATCGGCGTGTCGTCGTCAAAGGCGAGGATCAGGACCAATCGTTCCCTCATCCTTTCGCCAAGCAGCGTAAACGCCTCGCGGGTCAGATAAGGCGTCCCCCATTTGCGCGCGCCCGTGTCCTGATAGAAGATCCAGAACGCATCCCAATGCTCAGGCCGAATGCTCTCTCCTGAAAGCTTTTCGATCCGCAATCCCGCTTGCGCGGCTTCGCGCTCTTTGCGCAGGTTCTTGCGCTTACGGGAGGCAAGATCGTCCAGAAAGCCTTGGAATGTGTCGTAGTCTCGGTTGAGCCAGTGAAACTGCAGATCGGAACGCATCAACCAATCGCCAGCTTCAAAGAGCGAGATTTGATCAGGTTCGACAAAAGTCGCGTGCGCGCTCGACAGATTGTTCTGCAGGCAGACCGCTTCCGCTCCTTTGAGAAGATGCGGGGCTAGCGAAGGGTCTGATAGCAGCAGACGCGGGCCGTTCGCGGGCGTAAAGGGCGCGGCGATCTGAAGCTTTGGATAATAGCGCCCACCGGCCCGATGAAGCGCATCGGCCCAGCTGTGATCGAACACGTATTCGCCTTGACTGTGCCCCTTGGCGTAACTGGGCATGGCGGCGAGAAGCTTTTCGTTTTCGTCCTCAATCGCGATGGGGATCGGGTCCCACCCCGTACCCTCGCCTACACTCCCGGAATCCTCGAGCGCGGTCAGGAATTCGTGGGAGACGAAGGGATTGCGATCGCCCCCCAGCGCATTCCACTCAGCGGCCTTGAAGCTGCCGACCGATGGCCGAAGGCGGACGGTTAATTCGCTCACGCCAGCGCCTCGCCTTCAGCGATCAGCGTGTCCGCCAAAACGGAAGCGGCTTTCCAGTCTTGCTTGGTGCGGATCGTCCAACTCAAAAGCGGTCTGCTGGCCGCGCGCCACTCGCTGGCTTCAGGCCTATCAATGTCTCGCCGATCGATTGCCAAAAAGTCAGGCTGAGCAAGGTCTAGACTGTCTGGATCGCGCCACACATGTTCAAAACCATTCATCAGGCTATCGGTGCCCACGAGACCTCGGCATATCTCGGGAAAGCTTTTGGCCAGCCATTGCGGCACGCGCGGATCGAAGCTCATCACCGCCGCCGGGCCGTTATAGCGCTCCAAAAGTTGAGCCACGCTAAGTGCGGTACTCTCGACATCGTAGTCGGGTTGCGACTTGATCTCGATGAGGAGGGGCACGCGCCCCTCAAGCGCTTCGAGAAAGCGCTGAAGCCGCAACGGCGTTTGGGACGTCCCGACCAGGCTCAAACCTTCCAATTCGTCTGCGAGATAATCCTCGGTCTCACCCGTCCCGTTCGTAAGCCGATCAAGCTTCCAATCATGAAAGACCATCGGGTGATCGTCTCGGCTGCGCTGAATATCGCATTCGATGCCCAACCCTCGCTCGATCGCGGCGAGCGCAGCTGCCTTGGAATTCTCCGGAACACCCGGCGCATGCAGCCCCCGATGCGCGTATGTCGTGCGGGTTAGCCAATCGGGCGGCGTGCTTCCCAAACCGAGGGCCTCAGTCGCCTGAAATCGCGATCACCGCGTCCACCTCCACCGCTGCGCCGAGCGGGAGGACCGGCACGCCCACCGCAGCGCGGGCATGTCGACCTTTCTCGCCAAAGACGTCGAACATCAGGTCCGATGCGCCGTTAGCGACCTTGGGCTGATCGGTGAAGTCGGGCGTGGAACTCACGAAAGCGCCCAGCTTCACGACGCACTCCACACGCTCCAGCAATCCTGCCGCCTTCAATTGAGCAAGGATCATCAGCCCGCAGGCGCGCGCGGCCTCGACGCCCCCATTTACATCGACGCTTTCGCCAAGACGGCCCGTCTTCAGGTTGCCTTCGATAAAAGGCAGCTGCCCCGAGATATAAGCCAATCCGCCCTGCACAACGACGGGCCTATAGCTCGCCACAGGGCTGGCGGCTTCAGGCAATGAGATGCCCAGTTCCTGCAAACGCGCTTCGATTGTCATGCCGCTTCCTTTTCCATGCGTTCCACCAACCACGGCAAAGCGTCCCCCCAACGATCTATCCGAGCGTGGGCGAACCCTTCGCTGTGCGCGCAGGTAATCTCGCCCGCGATCATCGGCTCCCCGCACATATGCAGGCGTATAACATCGGGCGCGATGTCTTTGACCGACTGGTGATGCTGCGCAAGATCATCGATAAAGAAAGTCCGCCGGTCCACGCCCAGCTCTTCCCGAATGGCTTGCAGAGCCGGACCTTTTGGCCCTTGATTCGTGTAAACCTGGGCGTGAATACCGACAGACGCCAATTGCTCGGCGCGCTTTTCGCGGCGCTCATCGACGAGGTTTGTCAGCACAACAATATCAGCGTGCTCGCCAAGCGCGTTGATCGCCTCGACCGCGCCCTCAATCGGTGTTTGCGTATCCATCTCTGTGTCAAAGAAGCCACCGAGCATTTTCCAAATGTCCTTCGGCTCCAGCAGCTCTCCGGTCTTCTGCCAGCGCAACGCTTCAGCAAAATTGTGCCCCTCGAGATTGAAATCGACACCTTGGCTGGTCTCGAGCCAGACCTTGAAAGGAGCCACCATATGCAGCAGCACTTCATCGCAATCGCTGATGATCAGTGGGCGTTTCATTCGGCAGAGCTCCTAGGGGCAAGATGTTGACGGGCCGCGATAAGCTCTTCGGGCGTCACCGCAAGAGCCTCCGAAGCCCGGATCAGGTCGGGTTCGTAATTGGCGAGAAAATCGAGGCACGAGCCAAGCACAGCCGGGTTTCCCAAACCGCCACGAAGCGCGTCGGGATCCAGTCCCGTCATATCCAGATAACGCTGCGCCCGGTCGTCGTCTTCCAGCGTCCATCCCAGTGCCGCCAAGGCGAGCGTTGCCGCGCGGGTCGAGCGGTCGTCGCCCTTGGTTAGATCATCTGGCATTGTGAACGTCTCTTGGGTCGGGTAAGTCAGTGAAGCAATTGGGGCGAAAACACGGGGCGCATCGTGACGAAACGCATCATGGTTGTTGAGGATAACGACCTCAACCGCAAATTGTTCTGTGACGTTTTAAAGGCCAACGGGTTCGAGGCGTTGCCTGTGGCGGATGGCGGCCTTGTGCTCGACACTGCGCGCCAGCATTCGCCGGATTTGATCATCATGGATATCCAATTGCCTGGTGTTTCGGGCGTAGATCTAATCGAAGCGGCGAAGAGCGACGCCAAGCTTGAAGGGATACCCGTCCTGGCGGTGACGGCTTTCGCCGCCAAGGGCGATGAAGAACGCATCCGCGCCGCTGGCGCGTCGGGCTATCTGGCGAAGCCGGTGTCGATTACGCCGTTTATGAGCGCGGTGAACGGATTGCTGCCTTCCCGATAAGGTCAGCCAGCGCTTGACAAGCGTGGCACTGAGCCGCTTTTCAGTGGTTTGCATATCTGAGCGCGCTAATTTCGTATAAAGGGCGCGTCCAAAAGAAAGAGCACCCGACATGACCGAAGCCGAAGTTGACGAGCGCATCCGCGCCCTGATCGAGCCCTTCAACAAGAAGGGTGTGGCGATTGAACCCGCGACGACTTTCGCGAACGATCTTGAGTTTGACAGCCTGACGGTGATGGACTTCGTCGCCGAGATTGAGGACGAATTCGACATTATCATCAGCATGAACCAACAGGCCGAGATTGAGAATTACGGCCAGTTGGTAAGCGCAGTGCACAAGCTCCAAGATAGCTGATACAAGACCCCTTATGACTGATATCGCAACCAAACCGGCTCCTGAAGCCGCGGCGCCAAAGGGCGATCTGTTCTCCAAGTTCGATGGAATGATCCAACTGCGCGAGAGCATCCTCGCGACCGGCGTGGAGGACCCGTACAATCTGGTGATGGAAAAGGTGCTTTCGCCAACGCGAGCAATCTGCAACGGGCGCGACACGATCCTGCTGGGCACCTACAACTACATGGGGATGACCTTTGATCCCGATGTGCTCGACGCGGGCAAGGATGCGCTCGAAAACTACGGATCAGGCACCACAGGAAGCCGCGTTCTGAATGGCACGTATCAAGGCCACAAGGAATGCGAGGACGCGCTCAAAGAGTTTTACGCGATGGACCACGCGATGGTCTTCTCGACCGGGTATCAGGCCAATCTCGGGATCATCTCAACCATCGCAGGCAAGGGTGACTACATCATCCTCGACATCGACAGCCACGCCTCGATTTACGATGGCTGCGCGATGGGCAAGGCCGAAATCGTGCCGTTCAAGCACAACGATATTGAAGCGCTTGAAAAGCGGATGCGCCGCCTCCCCGAAGACGCTGGAAAACTGGTCGTCCTCGAAGGCGTGTATTCCATGCTCGGCGACGTCGCGCCGCTCAAGGAGATGATCGCGATCGCCAAGAAGTATAGCGCGATGGTCCTTGTCGACGAAGCGCACTCGATGGGCTTTATTGGCGCGAATGGGCGCGGCGTGTGCGAGGAACAGGGCGTCATCGATGATGTCGATTTCATCATCGGCACCTTTTCCAAGAGCGTCGGCACCGTCGGCGGGTTCTGCGTCTCGAACCATCCCAAGTTCGACATTCTGCGCCTCGTGTGCCGCCCTTACGTCTTCACCGCCAGCCTGCCACCCAGCGTGGTTGCCACCGCCGCGACGTCGATCCGTAAACTTATGCACGGGGCCAACAAGCGCGCGCATTTGTGGGAGAACTCCAAGCGCCTGCACGCCGGGCTGACCGAAATGGGCTTCCCTCTTGGGACCGAAGAACCACAAAGCGCGATTGTCGCGGTCATCATGCCTGATCTCGAACAGGGCGCGATGATGTGGGAGGCGCTTTTGAAAGAGGGCCTTTACGTCAATTTGGCGCGCCCACCGGCGACACCGGCGGGCATGACCTTGCTGCGCTGTTCGCTGTGCGCCGAGCATTCGTCTGAAGAGGTCGAAACCATTCTCCAGATGTTTGAACGCGCGGGCAAAGCAGTCGGAATCCTGCCAGCTGGCTAATCCTGCGGTGCAGTGAGCCACGCGGCAATGGCCGTTGCGGCCATAGCTCCGACCAGTTGCGCTACGATAAACAGAGGCACATCCGCTGGCGCGATACCGGCGAACGTATCGCTCAAACTGCGCACGATCGTGATCGCGGGGTTGGCGAAACTGGTCGAGGATGTGAACCAATACGCGCTGGTAATGTACAACGCGACCGCCGCCGGAATGGCGCTGGCGCGATAGCGAAGCAGCACGAGGATGGTGAGCACCAACCCAAAGGTGGCCACGAACTCTCCAGTCCACTGCCCAACGCCCGCGCGCGCCTTTGTCGAGAACTGGAAGATCGGCAAGTCGAACATCAGGTGCGCCGCAAAAGCGCCCGGCGCGCCGCCCCCGACCTGAGACGCGATAAATCCAGTCGCCGTGCTAAAGCTGATGTCGCGTCTTACGAGGAACGCGAGGGTCACAGCGGGATTGAAATGGGCGCCCGATATCGGCCCCAGCATGGCGATGAGCACGAAAAGGATCGCTCCGGTCGCGACAGTGTTCGCAAGCAAGGCCAAAGCGATGTTCGGACCGGCCAGATTCTCGGCCATGATGCCCGATCCGATCACCGCGACGAAGAGAAAGAAGCTGCCGATCGCTTCCGCGGCCAGTTGTCGGCTCACAGGGGGCTCAGCGGATCTGTCAGGCATCTGCGACGGTCAAAGGTTGGGGATTGGCGCATGGGCCACCCGGTTCGTCCTCACTGCCACCGAATTGCGCGAGCACAACCACGCCGCCAACAAGCAAGACGACAAAGGCCGTGGTAACCAGTCCAAGATACCGGTCAATGAACCCTTTGATCGGCGCGCCGAAAACGCGGAACAGCACGCCTACCGTGAAAAAGATCATTCCGCGCCCCACCACACTGGCTAGCACAAAGGTGATCAAGTTCATCCCGACAAAGCCTGCGCTTATGGTGAGCAGCTTAAACGGCACGGGCGTTGATCCCGCGATGATGATCGCCTCCCAATCGTATTCTTTGAGGTAACACGCCGCCGTCGGGAAGCTGTCAGTCAATCCGATCAAGCCCAACAGCCAAACACCGACGCTCTCGAACAGCACCGCCCCGATGAAGTAACCAAAAATCCCGCCAGCGACCGAAGCCAGGGTCGCGATGACCCCAAAGCGCAAGGCTTTACGCGGTTCGGCCAGGCACATCAGGCCCAACAATGGATGCGGAGGGATCGGGAAAAAGCTCGCCTCGACAAAGCAGAAGAAGGCGAGCCAGGCCTGCGCTTGAGGGTGCGACGCCTTTTGCATCGTCCAATCGTACAAACTGCGCAGCCAAGCCATATGCGGCCTTCCCCTAAATATGGCCGCGTCGGCCTGTTGGCGCCGTAAGGCAGCGATCCAAAGAGTGCAAGAAAACCAATTTCTAACCTATTTGGCACTTTATTATTGACATCGTAACGCTATTTGGCTATAAAGAGTCATCATCGAAAAAGTGTGAGTCGTTCACCGATCACGACGCACCCGTTAGCGGCGGCCTTCCCGTTTTGGGAACGCCGCCTTTTTCATGCGCGATGCCGGGGAAGCTTTTTATGGCAGCATGCCGCACTCTTACAAATATTCGCCCGGAACTGAGAGAAGGTGAAACCAGCCGACTCAGCCGCCATTGGCGGACCTTGTTTCTGGATTGCCTCGCTGAGACGTCGAATGTCTCCGAAGCGGCTCGCCGAGCCAACATAAACGCAAGCCGCGCCTATAAGATCAGACGCGAAGAGCCCGAGTTCGCCCGCCAATGGCTGACCGCTCTTTGGGAAGGGTATGTCCATCTTGAGATGGAGGTTCTGCGACGCCTTCGAGAAGGCGACAGCTCAACCGATGGCAAGGAAAAGTACGATTTTGCCAACGCCATTCGGCTGCTCAACGCGCACCGCGAAAACGCCGCGCGCGCCGAAGCGGAACAGCGAAACGTAAGCGCAGCCGAAGTGCGCGCCTCAATCGATCGCAAGGTCGAGGCTATCCGATTGCAGATCCAGCGCGAGAAGCAAAAGGGCGCGCACGGTTCGTGAACGCCAATCTCTCCTTCCTCGCAACAGAGGAGCACGGCGTTCGCGATCGGGTCGCCAAAGTTCTCAATCAAACGGAACGCAACGAGTTCGACTATCACTGGGAATTGCTGGCGCGGCCATCGCAATTGGAGCCAGGTGGCGCTTGGCGCATTTGGCTGATTATGGCTGGTCGCGGCTTCGGCAAAACGCGCGCGGGGGCGGAATGGGTGCGCAAAATCGCAGAGAAACACCCAGAGGCGCGCATCGCCCTCGTGTCCTCCTCTCTCAACGAAACGCGCAGCGTGATGGTCGAAGGCGAAAGCGGGATACTCGCCTGCTGCCCCCCGGATCGTCGCCCTGTCTTTGAGCCCGCCTTGCGGCGGTTGCGGTTTCCGAACGGCGCGCAGGCAAAATTGTATTCCGCAGCTGAACCCGAAACCCTACGAGGGCCGGAACATAGCCACGCGTGGTGTGACGAAGTGGCCAAGTGGCCGCTCAGCGCGGAGCGCGCGACCCGGTGTTGGGATAATCTTTTGATGGGGCTGCGTCGTACCAAAGAACCGCGCGTGCTCGCTACGACAACGCCGCGCGCCGTCCCACTGTTGCAGCGCCTGGTTGACCAATGCGAGGCGCACGAAGGTAGCACCGCGATCACACGGGGGTCCACTTACGACAATGTGGGCTATCTCCCTCAACGCTTCTTTCAAGCGCTGGAGGCGGAGTACGCCGGGACGCAGCTCGCCCGGCAGGAAATCGGTGGCGAGTTGCTACGGGATATCAAGGGCGCGCTGTGGACGCGCGCCATGCTGGAGGCGGCTCGCAACGAAGGGCCTCTGCCCCACATGCTAAGGATCGTGGTAGCGGTCGATCCCCCGGCCTCGTCCGACGGCGACGAATGCGGCGTAATTGTCGCGGGGCTCGGCCAAGACGATATTGTGCGTGTTCTTGCCGATTGCAGTCTTGGGCCCGCAACGCCAGCGCAATGGGCGGCCGCGGTTAGCAAAGCGGCGACGCACTGGAACGCGGATCGCGTGGTGGCCGAAGCGAACCAAGGCGGCGCGATGGTCGAAAGCGTGCTTCGCGCCGCGAAGGAAGATCTGCCCGTAAAGCTCGTCCACGCCAGCCGAGGGAAAGTCGCGCGGGCGGAGCCGGTGGCCGCCCTGTATTCGGCGGGCCGCGCGCTCCACATCCGCGCCTTCGGCAAACTCGAAGACCAGATGTGCGGGTTGATGGCGGGAGGCGACTACGCCGGGCCCGGAAGAAGCCCAGATCGCGCGGACGCCATGGTCTGGGCGCTGAGCGAGCTCGCGCTCAACCGGAGCGGGCAACCGAGCGTTCGCTCGATCTGAAAAGGATAAAACATGGCTTGGATGGATACGCTGATCTCCGCCTTCAAGGGCGGGGAGGGAGCTCGCATGCCTCTCACATCCGGTTTCCCGACTGGCTTTCCGATTGACTGGGCCGTTGATTTTGCAACCAGTCCGACCGAAGCGTTCGAGTATTCTAGCGCGGTTCGCGAGAGCTTTCTGGCCAACCCGATCGCTCAACGCGCTGTGCGAATTGTGGCCGAGGGTATCGCGCAAGCGCCTCTGACTGCGAGCGACCCTAAGCTGACCGCTTTGGTTACAGCGACCAGCGCTGGCCAATCATTAATCGAAACGTTAGCGGCGCACCTTTTGCTCCACGGCAACGGCTACGTTCAAATCGTGAAAGACGCCGCGGGCGGTCCGATCGAGCTTTACGCCTTAAGGCCGGATCGCATCCGCATATTGACCGACGAAAAGGGATGGCCGTGCGCGGCGGATTATTCGGTTGGCGGAGACAAACGCCGGATCGCCTTTGAGGACGAGGACGGTTGGCCCAACCTCATCCAGATCAAGGCGATGCATCCGCTCGAAGACCACTATGGGGCGAGCGCGCTGGCCGCTGCGCACCAAGCGGTCAAAGTCCACAACGCCGCCTCGAAATGGAACCGCACCTTGCTGGACAATGCCGCGCGGCCTTCAGGGGCGCTCGTCTATGAAACGGGTGACGGCGCGGGCCTAACCACCGACCAATTCGAACGGCTGAAGTCGGAACTGGCGAGCGCGTTTTCAGGGCCGGTCAACGCGGGGCGCCCGTTGTTGCTCGATGGCGGGTTGAAATGGCAGAGCCTCGCTCTCTCCCCAGCCGATATGGACTTTGCTACACTGAAAAGCGCGGCCGCGCGAGAAATCGCCTTGGCGTTCGGCGTCCCGCCGATGCTGCTAGGCCTACCCGGCGACAACACCTATTCAAACTATCGCGAGGCCAATCGCGCGTTGTGGCGGCTTACTCTTCTGCCGCTCGCCAATAAGCTGCTTTCCGCCTTGCAAGAGGGACTGCAACCTTGGTTCTCGGATGCCGGACTGACGGTCGATCTCGATCTGGTTCCCGCCCTTTCCGAAGACCGAGAGCGCCTTTGGAAGCAGGTTTCCGACGCTGAGTTCCTCACCCGGAATGAGAAACGCCAATTGCTCGGCTTTGCGCCGGACACTCTTCCGGAATCGGAGGAGAAGTGATGGCCGACACATCCCGCCAGGCGCATTTGCGCGAAGACACACTCGCAAGGCTTCTCGCCCAGGCGGGAGAGGAAGGCGCGCAGCTCAACACATTACGAGCGATCGTCGAGGAAACCAGCGAGCTTGCGGCCGATCGGGTGCTTGTCCGGCTGGGATTGGGCGATGCAAACGCGCAAGAAGATCTCGGGCAACTGCGCGAGCTGCTTGGGGCGTGGCGCGACGCCAAATCCAGCGCTTGGAAAGCACTGGTCGGCTGGTTCGTCCGGGCGGGACTTGCGCTGTTGCTGATAGGCATCGCGGTGCGGCTTGGCGTCTGGGACCTTGTCTCGTGAAAGCGAATGTCATCCGCTTCGCCGGATACGCTGGGCTCTTCAATTTGCCTGACGCGGACCGCGACACTATCCGCAAGGGTGCCTTTGCGGATTCGTTGCGAGCGCGTGCAGAGCCCCTTCCTATTCTATGGCAACACCGCCCCGAGCAGAGGATTGGCGAGGTTGAGAGGATCGCTGAAGACACCCGCGGACTGCGCGTGATTGGCCGGATTAGTAGCATGCAAAGCCAGGCGGCAAAGCTCCTGAACGATGGAGCCGTAAGCGGCCTAAGCTTCGGCTATCGCGCTCGCCAAAGTCGCCAAAGCCCGTCTGGTCGCGAGCTGCTCGACATCGAGCTTTTTGAAATCAGCGTTGTTACCCATCCCCTTCAACACAGGGCGAGGATCCATCTGATCGCCTGAAGCAACCTGCTTACCCACACTACCGCCGGCCGCCATTAGGCGGCCATTTTTGTGCTCCCAACCCCTTCCGACAAGAAAGGTACCACTCCCAATGGATATCACCGTCACTCCCGCCATACCCTCAACCACCTCGACGAACGCAACACCGCTCGAAGAGAGCTTCGACCTTGTCGAACGCCAAGAGCAATCCGAGGCAGCCATCAGCGCGCTGCGCACCGATGTCGGCGAGGTTAAGGCACGTCTCGACAAAGTGTCGCGCGCCGCGTCTCGTCCGACGATGAGCGGCGCGGCGCCGGTGGCCGAGGAGGTGAAGAGCTTCGTCAATGGCTATCTTCGCCGGGGCGTGGAGCCGGAAGTCAAATCGCTCAACACAACGACGGCCGGGGATGGCGGCTTCGCGGTTCAGCAAGGGATTGATGCCGCGATCGCGAGCGAGCTTGTCGAGATCAGCCCTATCCGCGCATTGGCTCAAGTCGTCCAAACGGGATCGTCTGGCTATCGCAAACTGGTTTCAACGGGGGGAACCGCCTCCGGCTGGGTCAGCGAGATCGCCGCACGTCCTGAAACGGACGCGCCGAACTTTGCCGAGATCGCTCCGCCCAGCGGCGACCTTTTCGCAAACCCCGCCGCCAGTCAGGGCATGCTCGACGATGTGGCCTTCGATATCGAGACCTGGCTCGCCAACGAGATCGCCATAGAGTTCGCTCGTGCGGAAGGTGCCGCCTTTGTGTCGGGCACGGGCACCAATCAGCCCGAGGGCTTTCTGACGGCGCCCAATTCCACGGCGGAAGACGGTGTTCGAGCCTTTGGCACCCTTCAATATGTTGGCTCGGGTGACGCAACTGGCTTCGGCACAGCGCCGGAGGCCAAGCTCATCGACTTGATCCACTCGCTGAAAGCCGGCCATCGCCAAGGCGCGAGTTTCGTCATGAACTCCTCTACGTTGGCCGCGGTGCGAAAGCTCAAGACGTCCGATGGCGCGTTTTTGTGGCAGCCGGGACTGGTCGAAGGCCAGCCGGATCGCCTTCTCGGCTATCCAGTGGTCGAAGCCGAAGACATGCCCAGCGTTGCGGGCGGCGAATATCCGATTGCGTTCGGCAACTTCCGCCACGGCTACTTGATTGCCGAACACTCCGCGACGCGCGTGCTGCGTGATCCGTTCAGCAACAAGCCGTTCGTCCACTTCTACGCGACAAAACGCGTCGGCGGACAGGTTCTCGATTCCAACGCGATCAAGCTGCTCAAGATCGAGGCCTAGAGTCTAGCGCTATGTGCTCCCGGCAAGGTCGAGGTTCCCCTTCCTCCCTTGCCGGAACCTCGCGCCCGCGCCGCCGGCATGGCTCGCCCTTGGGCTGTCCTCCCGCCACGCCTGAGCGGCGCGGGCGCATTTCAATCATCACTTCGACACGGGAGAAGCCGCGATGGAGCGGACTGTGATCACGCCAGCCAGCTTTGACGGTGTGGCCTTGGATGAGCTGAAAGCCTGGCTAGGCATCAGCCGGACGGGCGAAGACGCGCTGTTGACCGATCTCCTGGCCGCGAGCGCCGCGATGTGCGAAGCCTTCACCGGGCAAACCTCGATAGAACAGACCGTCGAGGAGACGGTGCCCGCCCTTCCAACGCCGCAGCCGCTGTCCACCCGCCCCATCCAGTCGATCGCAAGCGCCGAGAGCGTGTCGAGCGATGGAACGCGATCTCCCCTCGATTTGGCCGAGCTCGATATCGAGTTTGATCCCAACCGCGCGATGTGCATCGCGCCAATCGCTAGCGTCGACGCCAAATCCATCGCTCTTACGGTGCGCGCCGGCCTCGCCCCTGATTGGACCTCGTTGCCCAAGCCGCTCAAGCAAGGGATCATCCGGCTTGCCGCTTTTCACTATCGCGACCGCGAGAGCGGCGATGGCGGGCCGCCTCCTGCGAGTGTTGCGGCTTTGTGGCGTCCCTGGCGTGTGATGCGCCTCGCATGATCCGCGCGCAGCTTCCAAACCAGTTTGGCAAGCTCATTCGCCAGCTCAGCAGGGAGGCGAAAAGGCAGTCAGAAGCTCACGCACGGCAGACTCCGCGCCACACCGTCGGCCATCCTTGGCGCAGCCCCGCTTCCCTATGGCCCGATATGTTTGAGGATTATTGAACATGGAAAACCGTTTGCGCGCCGATCTGATTACATGGCTGCGCAATGATCCCGCTTTGTCGGAGATCAACGCCATGGAAGAAGAGAGCCCCCTGTCGGCCTCGCCCCCTTGGTTGGGCCTTTCAGCCACTGGTTCCACAGATTGGGGCACGAAGGATCGAAGAGGACGTGAAGTTCGGATCGCGCTCGAACTCGAGACCCGAACCGATGAGACAGAGGCGGACGCCCACCTCCTCTACGCAATCGAGCAACGCGTCCTCGACCTGCCACCTTTCGGCACCGATTACGAACTGGCCTCAGTGCGGTTTTTGCGCGCGCGCAGCGAGCAACGTGAAAACAATCGGCGCGGGGCGCTACTCGAATTCCGCTTTCGCCTTTTCCACTCATTCATGGAGTAATGTACAATGCCAGCACAAAGCGGCGCAGCCTTTCTGTTGAAGATCGGGAACGGCGGAAATCCGGTCGCCTACGAAACGGTCGCCGGGCTCAGAACCACCCAAATGAGCGTGAATGGCGATCCGGTGGTTGTCACCCACAAAGAATCCGGCGGTTGGCGAGATCTGTTGTCAGGAGCGGGCACGCGCTCCGTATCCGTGAGCGCCTCCGGGATCTTTTTGGGTGGCACCGCTGAAAGCTCGGTTCGAGCGCACGCGCTCGCCGGCACGATCGACGATTACGAATTGTCGTTTGAAGACGGCGAACGCCTTCAAGGCCGATTTCTCGTTCAGAGGTTGGACTATTCGGGCGATTTCAATGGGGAGCGCACCTATTCGGTGCAGCTCGAGAGCTCGGGCGCGGTACTATCCCTATGAGCCGACCCGCTAACGCTTTGCGCGGCGAAACCAGCTTACCCATCGGAGGTCGCGAATTCACCCTTCGCCCGAGCTTTGAAAATCTCGTGGCCGCGGAAGAAGAGCTTGGTTCTTTGTTCTCGCTGGTCGAGCGCGCCGCAGAAGGAGCCCTTTCTTTGAACGAGATAACGGCCCTCTTTTGGCATTGTCTTCCGCATCAGGATCGGCCCGAGCGCGAAAGCGTAGGGCAGGCGGTTCTTTCCCTTGGCTTGGTGAAGGCTACAGAACCCGTCCGCGCGATCCTTGCCCAAGCTCTACAGGGCGACGCGTGAGCTTTCGCCAAAAAGCGCCACGCTGGTGTTGGTTCGCTACCCATGCGCTTGGGTGGAGGCCCGAAGAATTTTGGCGATCGACGCCGAGCGAACTGGCGTGCGCCTTGCGCGATCCCTTCGAAGCGAGTGGCGACGCGATCCCCAGTCGGGACCTTATTCAATCCATGATGGAGCGCGATTCCAATGGAAGATAACTTTGACGAGCTCGTTATCGATGTGCGCGCCAACACTCAGAAGTTCGCCGCAGATATGGAATCCGTCCGCAGTGTTGTCGATGTGTCGCTCATAGATGGAATCGATAGAGCTGGCGCGACCATCGAACGCAGTCTTCTGTCCGCTCTACGCAAGGGCTCGCTCGGTTTCGAAGACCTCAAGAATGTGGCCGTCCGTTCGCTGGATGCCATCGCGGCGCAAGCTCTCACCATCGGATTGGACAGTCTGGTCGGCAATCAGTCCGGTGGCATCGGTGGGTTTTTGGGCAAGACCTTCGGAGCCTTGTTGGGTCTGCCTGGCCGGGCGACCGGCGGCGATGTGTCGCCGGGCCGCGCTTATCTTGTGGGGGAGTCCGGTCCGGAACTTTTCATGCCAACGAGCGCAGGGCGTGTTGAAAGCAACCGAGCCCTTTCCGGACAAGGACGCGACGTGCGCGTCGCTATCAACCTGTCCACTCCTCGAGGAACGAGCGCCCCCGTCGCGATGCAGCGATCCTCGCGGCAAGTGGCAAGCGCCATTCGGCAAGCGCTGATCGACAGCTAATCCAGGAAGAAGAGCTCATGAGCTATTGGCTGGCCTCCCGTCGGGAGGCGCAGGAATCCAGCTATATCCAGCGCTTTGATCCGCGCTTTTGGACGGTCGACTTTCCTCGGCCAGCGATGGCTTCGGTGATCACCACGGGCCCTGACTCGCTGCAAGTCGATGTCGAACTGCATAACAAAGGAGAGCTGGTTGGTCTGATCTGGAGCAGCGTCGATGATCTGGATCACCCGCTACTCGCCTATGAAACGGATCGCGATTATTCGTACACGACGCTAAGCTTCCGCTGGCAGTCCCAAGGCGTCATTCCCCTTGATGCGGTAAACGGACCCACTCTTACAATCGAGGGCTATGACGCATCCGACCAGCCGCGAACCTGGTTTTTGCGGCTTTGGAACTACGCGGATGGATCGCCAAACAACGCATTAGTAAGTCTGCCGTTCTCCAATCTGGAGGCCGGTTTCACTCTGCCTGGAGAGCAAGTTAATCCCACTCGCATTGACCGGATGTTCATCTCGCTTGTCGCGCCTGAATTTGAAGCGGGATCGAATGATCCCTTACCGCAGCGTGTTAACGGCCGGGTGTCTCTGACTCAGATCAACGCCGATGGCGGTCGGGCCATGGTCGAGATTGGCGACGTGCGCTTGCCTGTGCACGGAGAACGGATCGCGACCGCTTATGACGACGCTTACAACCAGACGCCCGCGCGTCTTTTGAGAAATGTCATCGGGCTCGGCTATAGGGAAGACCTCGTCCACTATGTCGGCATGAGCCATTATATGCGGCTGGAGCGGCAGCCCGATGATGCCTTGCTGGTCAGCGCGTCAGCGGATCTGTGCGAGCCATGCGCGCAATGGCACCAGAACTATTTTGAACATTGCTTCGCAAACGATCTCGAAGCGATTGCCTCCATCTCCTACGAACTGTTTAACGCCTATTGTCCGGAAGCCTGGAAGCAACGCACGGCAAGCGGCGCGCCAGCGCTTACCGGTTGGGTGCCCCCCTCAACGCTTCTCTCTCCCGCCAACTCAGAAGCCATGGGATGGCTTCAAGCGAGCGCCGCGCGGTTTGTCGTCCAGCTGCAAAACGCGGGTCTCCCCGTCCGCATGCAGATCGGCGAGCCATGGTGGTGGACGACTTTCGACACCTTTGAAATTTGCCTCTACGACGACGCAGCGCGCGCCGAGTTCGGCGGATCAGCGCCCATCATCGATGACATGCGCGCGCCCTTGGACTCCGATCAAATCAACCTTTTGGATCAGGCTGGGACCGTCTTGGCGCAGTCTACGGCGGATCTGACCGCCGCGATGCGGTCTGCGAGCGCAGGGCCTTCCGAAGTCCTACTGCTCGCTTTTACGCCGACCATCCTCGATACACAGACACCCGAAGCCTATCGGGCCAACCTCCCCAGCGGCTGGGCGCGACCCGCCTTCGATCGTTTGCAGCTTGAGGACTATGATTGGTTGACCAGTGGCCAAGACGCTGCTCGCCGCAAAGCGTATACGTTTGTCGACTCCCGTCTGGGCTATCCCGTTTCGGAGCAGGATTACTTCGCTGGCTTCGTCCTTCTGGCGGACGACGCGGAGAGCTTTTGGGCGCGGATTGACGCGGGCATCAACGAAGCCGCCGCTCGCGGCGTTCCGCGCCGATATGTCTGGGCGCTGCCTCAAATTACCCGGGATGGATACACCAGGCTCCCGACAATCGAGGATACCGCCATGCAGGCTTTCGACGATGTGCTTTATCCCTTTGCTCTGGGTCGCAACACCGCCGTTGCACCAGAGTTCTCCACCACGATCACCGTAACGACATCAGGCCATGAGAGACGCAATTCGCTGTGGTCTGACGCACGTGTCAACTTTGACGTTGGGCCCGGCATTCGATCCGAGGCCGAGCTATCGGAGCTGATTGCGTTTTTCCGCGCTCGCCGGGGCCCGGCAAGAGGCTTTCGCATCAGCGATCCGTTCGACTTCAGCTCAAACCAAATGACTGGCACTCCCACCATGACGGACCAATTGCTCGGAATTGGAGACGGGGGGCGAGCGGATTTTCAGCTGATCAAATCCTATGGACCCAGTGACGAACCTCAGATCCGCCCCATTACGCGTCCGAGAGCAAATACGCTTTTGGTGAGTGTTAGCGGGCTTCCGGAAACGGGATTTAGCCTTTCGGATTCCGGGATGCTCACATTCGATAGCGCCCCAAATTCGGGCGCTGAAGTGCGCGCGGGCTTTCTGTTCGATGTCCCCGTCCGCTTCGCCGAGGATCGCATCGACATATCGGGGGTCAACTTCTCGGCCGGAGAGGTGCCGAGTATACCCCTGATCGAACTGCGCGAAACCAGCGCATGAGGGTGTTCTTTGACCGCGATCTCGACACGGTCGCAACCTTTTGGCGCGTCTTTCGCAAAGATGGTGTGGCGATGGGGTTTACCAGTCACGACCGGGATCTCGCCTTTGAATGTCTACGCCACAAGGCCGCGCCGGGGATGGTTCCGGCGGCGATCCGAATGACCACTGAAATCCGCGACGACAGCGCAGAGGTCGAAGGAACGCTGAGCCATGACGCCATCAGCGAACAGGATCTGATGGCAGGGCTTTTTGATGAAGCCACAATTCTGATCGGTGCGGTCGACTGGGAAACACTCGAGAACACCGTCCTCTATTCCGGAAGGATGGGGCAAATCCAGCAAGGAACAAGCTGGTTCAGCGCGCAGCTTAAATCAGCAAAGCATGTACTTGAACAAGACATCACACCGCGCACAAGCCCGACATGTCGTGTCGAATTCTGCGGGCGAGAGTGCGGTTTAGCTGGTGTGCGGTTTACCACTCCACGAAGATTGCTTGGCGTGAACACCGACGCCAATCAGGTCCTCGTTGAGGGATCGCCGGGGACTGAAGTCATCGATGGTACGATCCGTTTTCTAACAGGGTCACAGACTGGGCTGAGATTCGGCATCCTTGACGCGGCCCAAGGCTGGCTCACCCTGGACCGGCCAATCGTTGCCGACACGCCGATAGGTGCGCTGACCGAACTGCGCGAGGGGTGCGACCACACTCTGTCGACATGCGCAGGTCGTTTCGACAACGCGCACAACTTTCGCGGCGAACCATATCTTCCCGGCAACGATCTCCTCACACGATATGGACGCGCTTCGGGATGACCAATGGCGAGCGCTTGGCCGCGGCTGCGCTAAGCTTTGTCGGCGTCCCATTCAGGCTTCATGGGAGACACGCCTCTACGGGCCTAGACTGCGTAGGGCTCTTGTCAGCCAGTCTTGCCGCTATTGGCAAGGCATCACCCGTTCCGGTTGGCTACACCATGCGAAATAGCAACGTGGATCGCTGGCTGCCCTTGGTCAAACTCGCAGGCTTGTTTGAAGGCCAACCACCCATCGAAACTGGCGACATACTGCTGGCCCACCTCAGCTGTCAGCAGCATCATATCCTGATTGCCGACACTCCCGACAGCGTGGTTCACGCACACGCTGGGCTGCGTAGGGTCGTTCGCGAGGCGGGGCGAAGCCTTGAAACCATTGAGCGAATTTGGCGGCTAGAGAACTGAAAGTCAGAGGAAATCGATATGGCAACCCTCGTTCTCACCGCGGTTGGAACGGCGATCGGTGGACCTCTTGGTGGCGCCGTCGGCGCGTTCTTGGGGCAGCAGGTTGACCAATCTCTTTTGGGTTCCGGATCGCGAGAAGGGCCGCGCCTTAAAGAACTGGCGGTTACAACTTCGAGTTATGGGCAGCCGATCGGCCGCCACTTTGGCCGGATGCGCGTTGCGGGAACTGTGATCTGGGCGACAGAGCTTTCCGAGACCTCTTCGACGCAGGGTGGCAAGGGCCAACCCAAAACGACGACCTACAGCTATTCGGCAAACTTCGCTGTCGCTTTATCATCCACACCGATCGCTCGTGTGGGGCGAATCTGGTCCGATGGAAACTTGCTTCGGGGCTCTGGTGGCGACCTTAAAGTTGGCGGCAGTCTTCGGGTCTATCTTGGGCATGGAGACGCTAAAGCTGATCCCCTGATTGCAGCCGACAAAGGAGCGGAAGCCCCAGCCTTCCGCGATTGCGCGTATGTTGTGTTCGAAGGCTTAGAGCTTGCTGATTTTGGCAACCGAATCCCCGCGCTGACATTCGAGATTTTCAGCGTTCGCGACACTGAAGTCTCCCTGGCTGACCTCGTTCCCGAGGCCACACTGACCTCAGAGGAGTCGCCCTTGGCAAACACGCGCGGCTTTGCAGATGAAGGGGGAGCGCTTTCGAACACTCTCTCGGCCATCAATCGGGTCTTTCCACTCGAATGCACGACCACCTCAGGAGGTTTGCGGCTGTCGTCGAGCACGGAAATCGCAGAAACACCGATAGTCTTGCCCGAACAGCTTCTTCAGGGTGACAATCAAAGTTCGGACGGGAATCACAAGAGCCGCGCCAACACCATCGGCGAAGAACCACTGGCGTTACGGTACTACGATGAACAGCGTGACTATCAGCCTGGGGTCCAAAGAGCGATAGGCCGTCGGCCTGCGGGGCGTGAAACACTGGTCGACCTGCCAGCTACGATGACGGCTCAAGGAGCGAAGGTCCTAGCCAATGACAACGCAAATCGAAGCCGTTGGCTGCATGAACGGATCGTCTGGCGAGTGGGACAACTTGACCCTGAAATAGGTCCCGGAACGGTTGTGCGTATACCTTCCACTCCAGGCATCTGGCGTGTTCGAACATGGGAATGGTATGATCTCGGTATTGAACTGGGGCTTGAGCGCCTGACACCGGGAGAAGCGTCTTCGACCGGTGCGGATACCGGGACGCCAGCCCCGCCTAGCGATTTGATCGTCGGCGTCACCCAGTTGGATTGCTTTGAACTCCCGCCTCTGGATACGACCAATCCATCGAGCGAATTGATCTTTGTTGCTGCATCTTCGGCAAACTCGGCTTGGAGCGGCGCCGCGCTTTACCGTGAGCAAGAAGGCGCTCTCATCCCGATTGGCTCGACGGGCTTGGAACGCGCAGTTCTAGGCGAATTGACGACGGCTCTAGCGGCCTCATCAGCGCTGTTCTTTGAGCCAAATTCGTCAATGGACATTCAATTGGCGGCGGAAGACTTGACGCTCTCCGCCACAGATACAATCGGACTTGCCGCGGGAATGAATCGACTCCTCGTGGGTAGCGAGGTTGTCCAATTCACCGGAGCAGTCGCGCTGGGCTCAGGCCGCTGGAGACTGGAAGGCTTGCTGCGCGGGCGAGCAGGAACAGAAGAGTTTGCGCAAGCAGAACATCCAGCGCTTACTTCGATCGCCCTTATTGGCCCCGAACTCACAGATTTGTCGACTGCGGGCATCCAGTCCACTCCAAGTCTCTCAATAGCGGCAATCGGTCGCGGCGACACAGAAGCGGTAAGCGCGAGCCTCAGGAATTTCGGCCTTTCTCGTCGCCCACCGACACCGGTGCATCCAAAGCTGCACTGGCGTGACGACGGCTCAATCGAAGTCTGCTGGACGCGCCGGGTTCGCGGCCTTTGGCATTGGGAGTACGAAGGCGATGCGCCTCTCGTTGAGGAAAGCGAACGATACCTTCTAGGATACGGTGCGGTGGACACGCCGTCTATCACCTTCACGACCAACGAACCCGCGTTTGCCTTGAGCGCCTCGGATCTGAGCGGCCTAACGAGCACTTTCGGCAGCGGTGACCTCTGGGTCCGGCAGG
This sequence comes from Pseudomonadota bacterium, assembly GCA_039027455.1. GTDB lineage: Bacteria > Pseudomonadota > Alphaproteobacteria > Sphingomonadales > Sphingomonadaceae > Erythrobacter. The sequence goes on from JBCCKJ010000001.1 coordinate 25,995, forward strand.
TCGGAACGTTCCTGAACTCCAACGCGCTTTTTTTGGCGTTCTTGGATTGAATGGCAAAGGAGTAGAACATGTCACAGCCGATCACCTTCCCCTCAACCACTCCCTACGCTGGCCTGCCTTTGCTTTTTTCTGGCCAGTCTCAGAAAGAATTTTTCCTGAATCAGGCGCTCGCGACCATCGACGCGATGCTTATTCGATCGATCAATGCATCGCTTTCGCAGCCCCCGGCGGACGCCGCAGAAGGGGAGAGCTACCGTATTCTGGCTGGCGCGACTGATGACTGGGCAAACCAAGATGAGTCAATTGCGGTCCGCATTGGAGGCGGATGGCATTTCATTAGTCCTCTTGAGGGAATGGAAGTCTACGATAGGTCAGCAGGGCAAAAGCTTGTGTTCAAGGCGGCGTGGCAAAACGCGACGAGGCCAGAGGAGCCTACAGGGGGAAGCGTCGTAGATGTCGAAGCAAGAGCAGCCATCGCAGACCTGATGAGCGCGCTTGAGACTGCCGGTTTGCTCTCAGATGGAGCGTAAGGGAAACGCCATCACTCGAACCGGCCTAATCACTGAAAACCCTTGCGAAATGCGCCCTTGAGGGGACCAGTGAAAACTCAAGGGCACAGCGGCATTCTTGCAACACTTCGCGACGATTGATCGCTTGCCACTTATTCATCTACGAGATAAAGCATTCGAGAGCCTCAAGGTTTAATAAATAAAAGGGGAAGTTTAGAATGCGCAATCTTGTCATCGGACTAGCGATGGCTTCGACTGCTCTCACCGCGCCCGCCATGGCCCGCGAAGGCCAATGGTACATCCAAGGCGAAGGCGGTGCGATGATTGTCGAAGACGTCGAACTGGATATTGGCGACGAACTGGGAAGCGCCACTGCCGATTATGCGGTTGGCTATGACTTCGCTGGTCTCGTCGGCTACGACTTCGGTGGCTTCCGGCTCGAAGCCGAAGCCGCTTACAAAGAAGCGACGCTTGACGCTTTGGCACCCGACGCAGCCGGCCTTCAGGCTGGTCCGCCAGTCGGCACGACCTTCGCAAGCTTCACTGCGCCTGCAAATGGTGACATTTCGGCCTTGTCCTTCATGCTGAATGGTTTGCTTGATTTCGGTGAAGATGATGGCATCCAGGCCTTTGCTGGTGGTGGTATTGGTATCGCCCGCATCGCCTATCAGGGAACGGTGGACTTCACTGGTCCTGGCGCCTTTGACGATTCCGACACCGGTCTCGCCTGGCAGCTGATCGCTGGCGTTCGTCACCCGGTCAGCGACAACCTCGATGTTGGTCTGAAGTATCGCTACTTCAACGGCGTCGACGTCAACATCGTGGACACACTCGGCCGCGGGTTGAGCTCTGATCCGAGCACGCACTCGCTTCTCGGCACGATCACCTACAACTTTGGTGGTGAGGCGCCTCCGCCGCCGCCTCCGCCGCCACCTCCGCCACCTCCACCTCCACCTCCGCCACCTCCGCCTCCGCCGCCGCCTCCGCCGCCGCCGAAGGTTGAGTGCAACACCGGTCCGTACACCGTGTACTTTGACTGGGATGAGTCGGCGATCACGGACGGTGCAGCGACCATCCTCAACCAAGCGGTTACCTCGTATGCCAATTGCGGCACCGCCAGCGTCATGCTGGCCGGCCATACGGATACGTCGGGCTCGGCAACGTACAACATCGGCCTTGCCGAGCGTCGTAACGAAGCGGTTCAGGCTTATCTGGTCGGTCGCGGCATTCCCGAGGCCCGCATCATGGCGGAAGCCTTCGGTGAGACGAACCTTCAGGTTCCGACTGCCGATGGTGTGCGTGAGCAGAAAAACCGTCGCGTTGTTGTCACTTACGGTCCTAACTCAGGCATGTAAGCATCAAACAAACTTACCTAATAAAAGGGGGCTGGAGCAATTCAGCCCCCTTTTTTCATCACAGGAAGTGTGCTCCAGCCTGTTGGTTCCAGAAGGCTTCGAGCGTCTGTGCTGACGCCTCTCTTGAATTCGCTGGCACCAGCAGCTTCAAAAACTGATCGCAAGTCAGAGTTTGGCCAGATCACCGTTGGCTTTACGAACTCGGAGCCACGAAAGGGTTAGACTCTCGCTACGTCTGGCCACGACCGTCTGACGCCTTGTGCCTCAGCCGTCCAAACGCCGCCCGCAAGGCGTACACGAGGTCAGCCTTCCAACACCTCGCCAGCGTCCTTGGCGCGACGGATAACGTTAGCGGAGGCGATAGGAACCAAACGTATTGCCGCGAGCAAAAGCGCGACTCCGATCGGTACGAAAACGAGTGTTGAGACCACTCCTGCACCTAAATCACCGCCATTCACCGCCGAAACATAGCCGGCCATAAAGGGACCGATGCCAAGGCCCACAAGCGTTGTCGAAAGGAAGAACGTCGCTGTGGCCACGCCCCTCATGCGGGGCAGGACAAGGGACTGGCTTGAGGCCGCCGCTGCACCAAGCGCCGATGCGCTCAGCATGTTGGCTAAGAAGCTGGTTATGTAAAAGACGAAGATGCTCTCTGTGGTGAACGCAAGATAAATCATAGGTGCAGGCGTCACGAGGCCGAACAGCACGACGAGCACTCGGCCATCAGCGCGCCTGAGGAGCAGGAAGTCTCCCATGCGTCCACCAAGGATCACACCCAGGAACCCAGCCAACGCTCCGGGCGCTCCAAGAAATAGCGCGATCTCAGACTTCGAGATGCCAAGCGCTCGCTCCGCGTAGGCTGGGCCCAAGCCCGAGTTTGTATAGGAGATCAGAGCCACCATCCCGTAGCCAAGAATGATCACGAGGAACGCTGGAGACCCCCACGTGAGACGAAACGTGGGCAAATCACGCGACCGCAAGCCCATCGCCCAACTAAAGACAGCGTAGTAACCGACACCCAAGAATAACCATTGGTCGGATACCGCCAGAAACCCGTCTCCAAAGCCTGTGATTACGTTTGCTTGAGCCGGGACCAACGTAGTCAACAAGATGGCCGCAGCCGCGAAGCTAGCTAGTCCAAATAGGTTGTAGGCAAAAGCCGCTGGCCCGCGCTGCAGAGCACCAATCAGAGTGAACGGCGGAATGACCTGCAACAGCTCCTTGAAAAAGCCGCTAAATGGGGCGGGATCTTCAGGAGTCTCAATCCCATCAATTGCGCCACGCTTAGGCTCTTTGAGCGTCGAGACCCACAATGCCAGAAGCACGCCGGGTATCCCGACCGAAAGAAAGGCAGCCTGCCATCCAACGATCCCACCCGGGCCACCGTCGGGATACATCCCGTTCCACGCGTCGACAATGTAAGCTCCGATCAGAAGCGATACACCGCCGCCGATATAGAGCCCCGAGGAATAGACCGCGAGCGCAGTGGCCCGAAGGCGGGCCGGGAACCAGTCAGAAATCAGCGAATAGGCAGACGGGCTAGCCGTCGCTTCGCCGACACCGACCCCCATCCGCGCCACAGCCAAAGTTCCGGCGTTCTTTGCGAACCCGGAAAGCGCAGTCATCGTCGACCAGAGGGTGAGGCCAATGGCTAACAACCGAACTCTCTTCCAGCTGTCCGCCAGCTTTCCCAACGGAATACCGAAAAGCGAATAGAAGACGGCAAAGGCAGTGCCGTATAAGAACCCGATGTAGGAATCGTCGACGCCTAGGTCGGCTTTAATATCGTTGGCTAGGATTGAGAGGATCTGGCGATCGATAAAGTTCAGCACATATACCAGAACCAGCACACCGAGCGCGTACCAACTGTATGCGGGTACACCTTGCTCCGCCGCGGGCTCTTTAGCCGCAGTCGCTTCGTTCAAAAGACATTCCCTCCCAAATCGGATTTCGGCCGCGCCTTGCCCTCTGCGTCAAGCGGCGTACACCGTGCTATCGATTATTCCCGCTTCGGCAAATCCCTTTTTGCGCAAGCGGCAAGAATCGCATAGTCCACAGGCCCGGCCATCCTCGGTTGGGTCGTAGCAAGACCAACTCCACGATGGGTCCAACCCCAACCTTGCGCATTCCCGGGCAATATCAGCTTTGGTCAAATGCTGCAGCGGCGCATGAATTGTGAAGGGAGCCCCTTCGGCTCCTGCCTTCGTACCGAGGCGCGCGGACTCTGCGAAACTCGAAATGAATTCAGGGCGACAGTCGGGATAACCCGAGTAATCCAGCGCGTTCACCCCGATAAAAACGTCTCGACCACCAGCAGCTTCCGCGCATGCGGTTGTCAAAGCGAGAAAAACCAGATTGCGAGCTGGGACATAAGTGACGGGTATGTCTGAACTGACCCCATCTTTGGGAACATCGATCTTATCGGTGAGCGCCGAACCGCCAAAAGCGCGCAAATCTAGAGCGATCGTGACATGGCTCTTGAGATCAAGCTTCTTCGCAATACGGGCTGCAGAAGCCAATTCAATGCGATGCCGCTGTCCGTAATCAACTGTGAGGGCTCGCACGTCGAACCCCTGCTCTTTGGCACGGGCTGCTGTCACCATTGAGTCGAGCCCACCAGACAACAATACAATGGCGATCGGTCGGTTAGCGAAGTCTGGCTCAGGCATTACGCAATCCGGCTAGGCGCGCGCGTTGCGAATAGCAATGAAGTCCCGCCTCTAGGGATCAACAGGTTCCAGAAAGGCGAGCTTCGGCTGAAAACTGAAATGGCTCCCCAGAAGAAATACCCTGGCTCTCCAATTGGACCAGTGAGTTTGTCTCGCGGCGGATGTTTGTCCGGCCATAACCGTCGCCTGGGCACGTGTATTGGACCGTAACTTTGGTAGCGCCGTCCTCGACCACAAACCGATCACATGTTGAACCGTTGTGGCGAAGCTGGATCAGCTCTTCGCCGGTCCTCACACAGATTTTCTCATCCATTGATCCGTTGCGATACTTGATGGTCCATTCGCCCCTCGACAGGCCTTGAAGCATTTCGAGGCCCACCGACTGCGCAGCCAAGGGCAGCGTTATGGCTGTGGCGACGATAGCAACAGCTGCCTTCGCACTTGCCAGCTTGGGAAAGATACCGCGTGTCATTGCCACAACCTCAGCTAGGTTAGATTGCCTTTGCCTGAATGCGCTCAAGTAACCGCAATAAAACGATACGCTCGCCAATCATGGTCTATATTTCCAAAGCAAACGTCTTGGAACAGAACGCGCAATCGACTTCGATAACACCTGCCTCGTTTCGCATTTCGGCCTGCTCTTCAGCGGGAAAGCGGGCAATTACCCCTTCATAATAGTCGGCGCTACATCGGCAACCGCGCGAGAGCCCCCCACCCGCTTGGACGCGAACCTCTTCCTCCTCGTGAAAGAGACGCCAAACAATCGCATCGAGCGAAAGCTTGGGGTCGAGCAATTCATTGTGGCTTATTGTCGCCGAAAGCATGGCAACGTGCTCCCAGTCTGGGTGATCCAACCGGACGTGAAGCCGCTCCCGCCCCTCTTCCCCATCAGCCAGATACTGGACTAGCAATCCGGCCGCGACTCTTCCCTCTTTTCCCGCTTGGCTAGCGATACGGATAAGAGTCGGAACCTGCTCGGATTGCGAAAAGTAGTTCTCGCATGCTTGGGCGAGAGTGTCGCCTTCTAAAGGCACAATGCCCTGATACCGTTCGACCATCCCGGTTCCGCTGTCGGTCTCAAACGTAATAGCCAAATACCCCTTCCCAAAAAGGGCGGCGAGGGATGGATTCGCTCCCAGGCTTTTCAGCGCCTCATCATCAAAATCGGCGTATCCACGCATGACGCCTTCGCGGAAATCGCACACAAGCAGGCGAACAATGCCATCCTGCGTTTGCGCCTGCATGGTCAACTGCGCGCCCTCGCCTTTAAGCAATCCACCCATGAGGGCGCACAGCACTAAGGCCTCACTCAGAAGATGCGTGATCGGTGCTGGATAGTTGTGCGCTGAAAGGACGTCATCGACGACCTTGTCCAAACGGACAATGCGGCCACGCGCGTTTCGCTCAGGGAGGGTGAAGCCCAGAAGCGAATCAGCAATGGTTTCAGACTGTTTATCCATCCCGCCCATATGGGGTGGCTAAAGGGCAGCTTTAACCCCAGGCTTGCGCAAATCCCCTAAGGGAGCAGACCGAGGCTCCATAACAGGACCGATTTCTGCGCGTGGATGCGGTTCTCCGCTTCGTCGAAGACCAGAGATTGAGCGCCTTCAAAGACGTCTTCACTCACTTCTTCCCCCACATGAGCGGGGAGACAGTGGAGAAATATGGCGTCGGGGCGGGCCTTACTCATGAGATCCGCGTCGACCTGAAATGGTTCCATGGCTGTGCGCTTTTCCGTTGCATCAGCTTGTCCCATGGAAACCCAGGTGTCCGTCACCAGAACGTCCGCGTTTTGAGCCGCAGTGGCTGGATCATGGGTCAGCGTTATCTGCGCTCCGCCACGTTGCGCCGCCTCAACAAATTCCATTTCCGGCTCAAAGCCTTCAGGAGTGGCTACTCTGACATTGAATTTGAGCAGTCCCGCCGCCTCCAAAATCGAGTGCAAAACGTTGTTGCCATCGCCAAACCAAGCCAGCTCAAGCCCCGGCAAAGGCTTGCCATTTTCAATTACAGTCAGCAGATCCGCAACAATCTGACATGGGTGAGAACGGTCAGTTAGGCCGTTGATCACCGGAACACTCGCGTGCCGGGCCATCTCCTCAATCTTCGAATGATCATGGGTCCGAAGCATGATCGCATCCACCATACGGCTTAGGACCCGGGCGGTGTCTGCTATCGATTCCCCGCGTCCCAGCTGGCTTGAGCTCGCGTCCAGTATGAGGGCAGAACCGCCCAGCTGGCGCATTGCCATGTCGAAGCTTACACGCGTCCGTGTTGAGTTCTTTTCAAAGACCATTCCCAAGACATGCCCGGCCAAGGGCGCATCGGTATCTGCCTGGCCTTTAGGCGAGCCCTTTCTTGCGTCTTTGCGGTCTAGCGCATCCGCGATCATCGCAGCGATCGAATTGGCGCCCGCATCCTGCAGGTCAAGGAAATGCCGGGCGGCTTGCACTTTATCGGTCACGCCGGCTCGGGGACTGTGAAACTGGCCGCCCCGGCTGAGAGTTTATCGAAGAACTCGTCGATCTCCGCATCGCCAATGACCAGCGGCGGAATAACACGCAGCGTCTGATCGCCTGCGGCGACGGTTAGCAGCTGATGATTATCGCGCAAATGGACGAAGAAGGGTCGGCTTTCGACCTTCATTTTGATGCCCAGCATCAAGCCCTTACCGCGAACGAGCTCAAAAAGCTCGGGGTAGTTTCCGATGAACTGTTCAAGCCGCGCGCGAACCCGTTCCCCTTTTTCGGTCACTTCCGCCAGGAATTCCTCGTTGGCCACCGCTTCCATAACAGCGGAACCCGCCGCCATAGCGAGCGGGTTGCCCCCATATGTCGAGCCGTGGGTGCCAAAGGTCATACCGCGCGCCGCCTTTTCAGTGGCGAGACAGGCGCCTAACGGGAACCCACCTCCCAAGCCTTTTGCCGACGCGACGATATCCGGTTCAATCCCATAGTGCTCATAGGCATACAGCTTTCCGGTACGCGCCATGCCGCACTGAACCTCGTCGAGCACGAGCATAAGGCCGTGTTCGTCCGCAAGCGCCCGAAGTCCTTGCATGAATTCAACAGAAGCCGGGCGGATGCCGCCCTCACCTTGAATCGGTTCGACAAGAAAACCGGCCGTATTCTCGCCTACCAGCGATTTCGCCGCTTCAAGATCGTCAAACTCGGCGTATTTGAAGCCTTCCAAAAGCGGCGAAAAGCCATGGTGCATTTTGGTTTGATTGGATGCGCTGATCGTCGCCATCGTACGCCCATGGAAGGCGTTGGCGAATGTGATCATCTCGAAGCGGTTCGAATCTCCTTCGTCTGCATTCTGATGATACGCGCGCGCGCACTTTATGGCCGTTTCGACCGCCTCTGCCCCTGAATTCGTGAAAAACACTGTGTCGGCGAAAGTGTTGTCCACCAGCTGCTTTGCCAGGCGTTCGCCCTGAGGACTGCCATACAGATTCGAGACATGCATCAGCGTTTCGGCTTGGGTCTGAATCGCTTCGATCAGCCCCTTGTGCGAATGCCCCAGCAGATTGACGGCAATGCCACTGGCGAAATCCAGATAGCGCGTCCCGTCCTCGTCGATGAGGTGGCAGTGATCCCCTTTGACAGGCCGAACACCGCAGCGCGGATAGGTAGGCATAAGCGGAGTGATCGACATCAAAACAATCCTGGAAAGACAAGCAACGGCGCTTGGAACTAAAACAAATGGCGGTCCCCGCTACGGGAGCCGCCATCCATTCAAATAAGACCGCTCCCCAAACGGGTCAAACGGCGCATTGATCTGTAAAGTCTACCCTTGAACAGGGACCAGATTAACCGCCGAGAATTTGCCTCGTCGGTCCACCTCGAGATCGAACTCGAACCGGTCGCCTTCGTTGATTGTTGAAAGGCCTGAACGCTCGACCGCGCTAATGTGCACGAAAGCATCCGGCTGGCCATCATCCCGAACCAAAAAACCGAACCCTTTGGTCGAGTTGAAGAACTTGACCGTTCCGGTCGCTTTCTCGCCCGTCAATTCACGCTTTGGCGGACTGTTTTGCTGTACGGCAATCACCTCGCCAACAACCTGAAGGTCTTGAGCGGAGATCTTACCGCCACGATCGACGAGGTTGAATTCGAGTTCCTGCCCTTCAGCCAAACCTTCCAGGCCAGCGCGCTCAACCGCGCTTATATGAACAAAGACGTCTTCACCGCCAGTTTCCTGTTGAATGAAGCCAAAGCCTTTTTGGCCGTTGAAGAATTTGACAGTGCCTTTGCCGGTGCCAACAACTTGAGCTGGCATGCGATTCCCACCACCACTGCCGCCGCGTCCACCGCCGCTAAAGCCGCCGCGATCGCCGCCACCGCTGAATCCCCCGCGATCTCCGCCGCCGCCGAAGCGATCACCACCGCCAAAGCCGCCGCGGTCATTGCCATAACTGGGAGGGGGGAGTCCTTCGTTGCCGCCGAAGGGATCGAAGCCGTCTTCGCCGAATCCGTCGCGCTTGTCCCGTCCGCGCCGACGTCCTCTATCGTAACCCATAATTCAGTACGTACCTTGTCAAACTGCCCAACCTCCGGTGCGTCGACGTAGGGGACAGCGTGCCTCGCCGATCGCAAGTGACAATTCGAAAATCGAAGCCACCCTGATAAATGCGGTCATAGCGCACAAACACTTCGCTGGCGAATGATTTAACCGACCCCTCTCTTTTCGCGCAGATTTGTTACTTTTTCAAAACGCCCACCCAATTGGAGCGCATAGAGAGATCCAGCACACTGCAAGCCTGCCAAAGCTTGCGCAGTTGTACGGTAGTGTCCAAGACGCGGTATGGATATCATCGGACTGTTAACCGACCCCGCGGCTTGGGCTGCCCTTGTAACGCTTGTCGTCCTCGAAGTGGTTTTGGGTGTCGACAACCTGATCTTTATCGCGATTCTGTCGAACAAGCTTCCGGAGCACCAGCAGCAGAATGCGCGCCGGATAGGCCTGTTTCTCGCGTTAGGAATGCGGATCGGGCTGCTCATGCTGATCGGCTGGCTAGTTACCTTGCAAACGCCGATCTTTGATCTTGGAATTCAGGGGCCACCAATTGAAGGGTACAACAAGCCCAGCTTTGAGACCGCTTTCTCAGGCCGTGATCTTATCCTGCTAGCCGGAGGGTTCTTCCTTTTGTGGAAGGCCACCAAGGAAATCCATCACGCGATGGAACCGGATGCATCGGATGAGATGCTCAACAAGAATAAGGCGGGAGCGGCGCAGATCACATTCGGCGCTGTGATCGCGCAAATTATTGTGCTCGACATGGTGTTTTCGGTCGACTCGATTTTGACCGCTGTGGGAATGACCGATCAGGTTGCTATTATGGTCGCCGCCGTCATCATTACAGTTGGGATCATGCTGCTGGCGGCGGACCCGCTAGCCAACTTTATCGAGAAGAACCCGACGCTGGTTATGCTGGCGCTCGCGTTTCTCGTGATGATTGGCCTTGTCCTTATCGCGGACGGGTTTGGGTACCATGTGCCCAAAGGCTATATTTACGCGGCGATGGGCTTTTCGATTGGCGTTGAAATCCTCAACATGATGAAGCGCAACTCCAAGCGCAAAAAGGAAGGGTTCGCCACATGAGCGATTTTCGAAAGCTCTCGGAGAAAGTCTTTGCCAGCCCGCAGATAGAGCTGGCTGATATTGAAGCGGCCAAGGCGTTGGGCGTTTCATTGATCGTCAACAACCGACCCGATGGCGAAGACCCAGCCGCACCGCAAGGAGCCGACATCGCAGTGGGGGCGACGGCGGCAGGCATGGACTATATCGAAATCCCGATTGGCCATTCCGGTTTCAGCGAACCACAAATCGATCAAATGATAAGTGCGGTCGAAGGAGCGGAAGGAGGCGTTTTGGCTTATTGTCGTTCAGGGACGCGTTCGACCCTGCTTTGGGCCTTGGCGCAGGTGAAATCCGGCGAAGCTCCCGATACGATTGCGAAAGCGGCTTTGGCCGCTGGCTACGATGTAAGCCCCATTCGCCCCATGCTGGACATGCTGGCGGCACGAAGCTGACCAGCGACACTCGCATCATCGAAAGCGACAGATCATGGAACTTTCGCCCATGCTGCTTCAATTCGGAGGCTCTCTCGTCGCTATTCTAGTTGTCGCCGCGTTGGTAGCGATGATGAAGCTGGGCGGAAAGCCCACGCTCAAGAACGAAGCAGAAGTCGGTGTGGCTGCGGGAGAAGTCGAATACGGCTTTGATGCAGCCCGCAGCTCCATCACGCGAGGAGGCAATGCGGCGCTGGCCCGCGACGCCGATGGTCGGATTATGGTAATTAAACGCCACGGCAATAAGTTCGTCGGTCGTATCCTTACACCATCTGCAAAGGCGCAAGAAGAGGTTGACGGTCTTACCGTCGATCCAGGTGAAAGTCAGTTCGGCTCTGTCCGGCTGTCGCTTAGCGACGCTTCATATTGGGCTGATGCCATCAATCGGTTATAGGCCTTTCGATCATGCCCGACTTCTCCCCCACACAGCTGGCCGTGCCTTTCTTTGTCCTCGCGATCCTAGCCGAAATGGTCTGGGCGCGCTTACGTGCCCCAGAGTCTTATGAAACCAAAGATACGCTGGTAAGTCTATGCTTTGGCTTGGGTTCGACCGTGGCTGGCGCCTTGTTCGGCGGGTTCTCGATCGCCGTTGTGATCGCTCTCTACGAATATCGGATCTTCGACTTTGGAGAGCAATGGTGGCTGGTCTGGTGGGCATGGCCGCTCGCTTTTGTGCTGGACGATCTCAAATACTACTGGGTGCACCGCGCTGGTCACCGCATCCGTTGGATGTGGGCCGCGCACGTCAACCACCACTCAAGCCAGCACTACAATCTTTCGACTGCGCTGCGACAAACATGGACCGGCAGCTTCACCTTTGGCCTACTGTTCGCCTTCCCGCTTGTATTGCTTGGCTTTCATCCGGTCATGCTTGGCATCGTGGGCGGAATTAATCTGATCTATCAATTCTGGATCCACACCGAAGCAATCGATAAGATGCCTCGCTGGTTTGAAGCGATCATGAACACACCCAGCCACCATCGGGTGCATCACGCAACCAATCCGCGATATCTCGACCGCAATTACGCGGGCGTCTTCATCATCTGGGACAAGATGTTCGGCACATTTGAGCCAGAACGGAACGACGAGAAAATCCGATACGGAATCGTGAAGCAGCTCGGCAGCTTCAATCTTCTTTGGTCGGTTTTTCACGAATGGATTGGGATGCTGGGCGACATTTGGAAAGCGCCATGGAAGCACAAGCTTTCCTACCTTTTTCGCGAGCCGGGGTGGACCCACGATGGGAGCCGAGAGACATCCGATATGATCCGTCAGCGTTGGCGCGAGCGTACGGGTCAAACGGCGGTTGCGAACAAGGCAACGAACAGCCCGCACAACCAGATTGCACCGCCGCAGGAAGCCGCATAGTCTCTCTCGCTAAAGGAGAGAGTAATGGAGAGTTTCGACTACATCGTCATTGGCGGTGGCAGCGGTGGCAGCGCAGTGGCTGGGCGCTTGGCTGTGGACGGCACCCGTCGCGTATGCGTTCTCGAGGCAGGCGGGCGCAACGATAACATCTTGATCAAGACCCCGGGTTTCATGCCCTTCATCCGCAATTCGTCGAACTACAAATACAACACAGTCCCGCAAAAGGGGCTGAATGGCCGGATCGGTTACCAGCCAAGAGGAAAAGGGCTGGGCGGATCCTCCGCGATCAACGCGATGGTGTATATCCGTGGCCACAAATGGGATTACGACAATTGGGCGGCCATGGGCTGCACGGGCTGGTCGTATGACGATGTGCTCCCGTATTTCCGGAAGGCTGAAAGCAACGAACGTGGCGCAGACGCATACCACGGCGAGAACGGACCGTTGTTCGTTTCGAACCAGCGCTCGCCCAACCCCGTTAGCGAAGCCTTTATTGACGCCGCTGCCGAGCTTCAGTTGCGTCGGAATTCCGACTTTAATGGGGAATTTCAGGAAGGCTTCGGCCTCTATCAGGTCACCCAACGCAATGGCGAACGCTGGTCCGCCGCGCGCGCCTATGTCGAGCCGATCCGCGATCAGGGCAACGTCTCCATCCGCACGAACACACTGGTTGAAAAGCTGGTGATCGAGCAGGGCCGCGTCACCGGTGTTCGCGTGCGTCGCGGCAAAAAACCGGGCAGCGGCTCGGACATGCTTTACGCGCGGCGCGGAGTGATCCTTTGCGCTGGCGCTTTCAACTCACCAAAGATCATGATGCTATCCGGTATTGGTCCGGGCAGTCATCTCAAAGAGCACGGAATCGACGTCGCGATCGATAAACCGGCTGTAGGCTCCCATCTGCAAGACCATATCGACTACGTGTCTGGTTGGGAGACAACCAGTGACGTTCCGATAGGCGGCACGCTTAAGGGCACGCTCAAGATGGCCGGTGCCATCCTCGAACACCGCCGCAAGCGCACCGGAGCCATGACCACATGCTACGCCGAAGCGGGCGGCTTCTGGAGCGTGATGCCTGACGCCCCTTGCCCGGACATTCAGTGGCACTTTGTACCCGCCGTCCTCGAAGATCATGGGCGCGAGAACGTCAAAGGATACGGCTTCTCCCTACACGCCTGCGTGCTACGCCCAGAAAGCCGGGGGACGGTGCGGCTGGGTTCTCCTGATGCCGGCGCGGCCCCGGTGATCGATCCCAACTTCTTCGACGACGAACGTGACATAGCGACCATGCGCGCGGGCGTGCGCCTATCGCATCGCATTGCCGACGCACCCGCTCTTCAAGCCTTCGGACCGACTGACCGGCACCCTGTCGATCTCGAAGACGACACAGCGCTCGATAATCTGATCCGCAACCGCGCTGACACCGTCTATCACCCTGTGGGCACCTGCCGCATGGGAGCCGACGCTGACAGCGTGGTCGACCCGCAGCTTAAGGTGCGTGGG
>JBCCKJ010000002.1:0-34421 GCA_039027455.1 Pseudomonadota bacterium
GGGTGCGAACGCACGCGTTGAACGCCTGCGATGATAATGGCGGCGAGGGGCACGCCCAAGATCACGACCGGCAAGCCGTAAAGCATCCACTCGGCAAAGCTGATCTCGAACCCGATCATATCGTCGAGCAACTGGACCGCGATCCCGTTGGTGGGAGAACCGACGATTGTGCCAAGCCCACCAATACTGGCGGCGAAGGCGATGCCCATGGGCAGCGCTCCGGCCAGTCCGTCTTGTTCGACGGGGGCATCCATCCCGCCCGCTTCCACGCCTGAAGGGCCTGCGCCCCCCGCGATGACGGCCAGCGCCATCGGCATCATGATAAGTGTGGTCGATGTGTTGGAGATCAGCATCGACAGCACGGCGGCCGAAATCATGAAGGCGAGCAGCAGCCGGGTTTGTCCCCCCTCTGCGCCGACAACGCGCAGGATTGCCAAGCTTAATCGACGATGCAGCCCGGTGCGCTCAATGGCCAAAGCGATAAACGCTCCGCCAAGCAGCAGAAACAGGATCGGGGCGTAATACGCGCTCGCGGTTTCGCGCGCGGTCATCACTCCTCCCAACGGGAGGCATAGGAAAGGCAGAAGGCCAGTGACCGTCATGGGCACGGCTTCGGTGATCCACCAAGACGCCATCCAAAATACGAGGCCTGCGACAAGCCACGCGCCTTGGTCCATGCCTTCCGGAGGTGTGCTGAAGGCAGTGATGGCAAAAACGAGCGGCCCTGCGATAAGGCCGATCCGACGCGCGGTCATTTGGCAGGTCCCCGATCTGTATCAGGCAGCCTAGCGCGGGTTTGGGCAGGTGCAACGCTCCGCGCGAGATTTGCCCCGATCTTCCAGCGCGGAAGACTTAGTCTTAAAACAGACTGAGTGCCCAAAAAGCGAAGGGCGGGACACTCGCGTATCCCGCCCCCAAATCTCAGAAATGTGTTGCGCAGCGCAGCCTATTTCGGCGCGAGCACCATCAGCATCTGCCGCCCTTCAAGGCGCGGAAAGGCTTCGACCTTGGCAATCTCATCAACGTCTTCCTGCACGCGCTTGAGCAAATCCATGCCCAGATGCTGGTGCGCCATTTCACGGCCGCGGAAGCGCAAGGTGACCTTTACCTTGTCGCCATTATCGATGAACTTGTTCACGTTTTTCATCTTCACGTCGTAATCATGCGTGTCGATGTTGGGACGCATTTTGACTTCCTTGATGTCCTGCGTCTTTTGGGTTTTGCGCGCCGCGTTGGCCTTTTTCTGGGCTTCGTAGCGATACTTGCCGACATCGAGGAATTTGCAAACGGGCGGGTCCGCGTTGGGGGACACTTCAACGAGGTTCAGGCCCTTTTCTTGAGCCTGCTCTACCGCTTCGTTGGTGAACATCACGCCAAGGTTTTCGCCTTCGTCATCAATAACGCGGACCTTGGGGACTTGAATAAACTGATCGTAACGAGGGCCGCTTTTAACGGGCGGGGCCATCTGACGCCGAGGGGGACGGGCTATGTGTGTTCTCCTGAATCAGCCTGAATAATGGGCCATATTGTAGGGTTGGCAGGGGCAAATTGCCAGATGAGTCTTAGGCTGCAGCGCGATAGAGCGGAAATGTGACCAATTTGCCCTTGGCGGCAAGAAGGGCATCGATCTCTTGAGCTGGCGTCAGCGCGCCGAGAATCTCAGGAGAGTCGGCGTCCATGCCGCCCGTGTAGGCGCCAAAAGCTGGAGCAATCATGCGATCGCCGCCTGCTTCAGACCGGCTCAGAACACCGCAAGGTCGCGCAATGTGCCGATTGCGCACCCGCAAACGCATCTTGGGGTGGTAATGGCCTGAGATCTCGGGACTAGTCTCGCCGGGCTTCGCTTCGTGGCGCAAGACGATCCCATTTACGACCATCTCAGCCTCAACCGCCGCCCCGAAAGCACGTCCCTCGATTTGGGGCATTTCCTCATCGTGGTTGCCTGTGATCCAAACCCAATCAAGCGCACGGATGAGGGATTCGAGCATTCCGGCTGCGTATGCGTCGAGCCGGTGTGTGCCCGCCTCATCATGGAAGTTGTCGCCAAGGGTGATAACGCGGCGTGCGCCTGTGAGTTTGACCGCGTCGGCAATCCGCTCAAGCGTTTCGCGGCTGTCATACGGGGGCAGCATCTGCCCAGTTTGCGCGTACCAGCTGCCTTTTTCGAGATGCAAATCCGACACCAGCAGCGCGCGCTCCTTGGGCCAGTACAGCGCGTTGCTTTTAAGCAGCACCATCTCATCGCCGGCAAATTCAAAAGCCGACTCAAGATAGGATTGGAACGAAACGGGAACCATCGGCAGTGCTTGGCTCCACCCGACCTCTTTTGCAAGCGCCAAAAGAGCGCAACTTGTCATTGACTTGGCTTATGTCAAAGCGGATGGACACCTTAGCTGTCATCGGGAGGGCGGCTAGGACACTGGGACGGGATCGAAAGAATGAGTGATTGGCAGCCGCACACCGCGCGCGCGAAAGAATGGTTTGAAAGCCTGCGGGACTCGATCTGCTCGGCGTTTGAAGAGATCGAACGAGAAGCCGGGTCCGACGCCGCCTTTGAATACACGCCGTGGAACCGGGAAGAAGAAGGCAACGACAATCCCGGTGGCGGAGTCCAAGGCCTTATGAAAGGCAAGGTGTTCGAAAAGGTCGGCGTCAATTGCTCGACCGTGATGGGGCGCTTTCCTGAAGAGTTTGCAGGGCAGATCAACGGGGCGAGCAAAGAGAACCCGGGCTTTACGGCAACTGGCATCAGCCTTGTGGCGCATATGCACAACCCGCACGTGCCTGCGGTGCACATGAACACCCGCTTTTTGACGACGCAGGCCGCGTGGTTTGGCGGCGGCGCTGACCTTAATCCGCCGATCCCCTATGAAGAGGACACGGAGGAATTCCACGCCTCGATGCGCGCCGCCTGCGCTGCGCACAATCCGACCTATTACGAACGCTACAAGAAATGGGCCGACGAGTATTTCCATATTCCGCACCGCAATGTTGATCGCGGGGTAGGGGGCATCTTTTACGATCACCTCGAGTGCGAAGATGATCCAAGTTTCGAGCGCAATTTCGCGTTCACGCAGGACGTGGGAAAAGCGTTTCTCGACATCTACCCTAAGCTGGTGCGGAAACGCATGGAAAGCGACTTCGACGCCACCGATGTGGCCACGCAGCTCGAATATCGCGGTCGCTACGCCGAGTTTAACTTGGTGTACGACCGGGGAACCATCTTCGGTCTCAAAACCGGCGGCAACATCGACGCAATCCTGATGAGCCTGCCACCAAGGGCAACGTGGAGTTGAACAGCCGCCAAGGTCAATCCTGACGCGGCGAAACTCTCGGCTTGCCCCCTCGGGGGACAGTGCGCATATTCGCGTCAATGCTGCGCCAGTATGAACTTGTAGAAAAGGTCAAAGACTACGACCCTGCCGCCGATGAGGCGATGCTGAATCGCGCCTACGTCTACACCGTTCAAAAACATGGCACGCAAAAGCGCGCGAGCGGCGATCCCTATTTCTCGCATCCGGTCGAAGTCGCCGGGTTGATGACCGATCTTCAACTGGATCAGGAAACGATCATGACCGCGTTGCTTCACGACACGGTCGAGGACACGCTCGCGACGATTGAAGATATCGAGGCCAATTTCGGGCCGGAAGTCGCACGGCTTGTCGATGGGGTGACCAAGCTCTCTAAAATCGAGACGATGCCGGAGAACGAGCGCGCGGCTGAAAACCTGCGCAAGTTTCTTTTGGCAATGTCGGAGGACATTCGTGTCCTACTAGTGAAACTTGCGGATCGGCTGCACAACATGCGCACGCTTCACTTCATCAAGAAGCCGGAAAAGCGACAACGCATCGCGCGCGAGACCATGGAGATTTACGCGCCGCTGGCCGAGCGCGTGGGCATGTACGAATATATGCGGGAGATGCAGGCGCTGGCTTTCCGCGAGCTTGAACCGGAAGCCTACACCACGATCACCAAACGGCTTGAAGAGCTGCGGGGATCGGACGCCGGGCAAGTCGATGCGATTGCGCTCACGATCAAACAGGCTTTGGCCGAGGCTGGGCTGCAAGTTGAGGTGATGGGGCGCGAGAAGCACCCGTATTCCATCTGGCAGAAAATGTCGGAACGCCATGTCAGCTTTGAACAGGTCACTGACATTATGGCCTTTCGGGTGCTGACCGATAACGAGGCGGATTGCTATCGCGCCTTGGGCGTGTTGCACACGACGTGGCAGTTTCTGCCGGGCAAATTCAAAGACTATATCTCCACGCCCAAAACCAACGGGTATCGGTCGATCCACACCTCGTTGATGTGGGACAACTCGATGCGCGTCGAAGTGCAGATCCGTACGCGCGAGATGCATCAACGCAACGAATTCGGCTTCGCGGCGCACTGGGCTTACAAGCAGGATGACAAGCCCGATGGCGCGGTCGGCTGGCTGCGCGATCTTATCGAGATTGTCGATGCAAGCCACGATGCCGAAGAACTGCTCGAACACACACGAATGGCGATCTACCAAGACCGCATTTTCGCGTTCACGCCCAAAGGCGCCCTGTTCCAATTGCCTAAGGGAGCAACCTCGGTCGACTTCGCTTTTGCGGTTCACACCGATCTCGGGCTCGCCACGGTTGGCGCGAAGATCAACGGGCGCCACATGCCGCTGCGCACCTCGCTTGATAACGGCGATGTGGTTGAGATTATCAAAGGGCCCTACGCCGAGCCGCAGCTTTCATGGCTGAGCTTTGTGGTGACCGGCAAAGCGCGCGCGGCCATCCGTCGCGCGGTTCGATTGAAAGAGCGCGCTGAGGTGGCGACGATCGGCTCCAAACTTTTTGACGCTATCGCGGAAAAAGTACCAGCCAACATCGGCAAAAAGGCTATCCGAGGCGCTATTGAGCGCCTCGGCATGGAGGGGCCTGAAGACCTCATGTTCGCGATCGGCTCTGCAAAGCTGACGGATCGTGAGGTCATGGAAGCGCTCGTCCCAGGGTGCACGGCGGAGTTCGAAGACGGCGACGAATGGGCGCGCCGCGATCACGCCATATCGATCAAGGGCCTGACGCCGGGTGTCGCGTTTGAATTGGCTACCTGTTGCCACCCTGTCCCGGGGGACCGGATTGTCGGATTGAGACGCAAAGGTGAGCCCGTCCTTGTGCACGCTATAACCTGTCTTGAACTCGCCAACGGCGTCGATAGCGATTGGCTGGATCTGTCTTGGGGGAAGAGATCGCACGGCGCGGTCGGCATGTTGCGTGTCACTTTGTACGACCGTCTCGGGACGTTAGCCGAGATGGCGGGCATTTTTGCCAAGGCTAAATGCAACGTGATCAGCCTCGATCAGACGCAGCTTGAGCACCCCTTCACGACCTATGAAATCACCGCCGATGTTCAGGATCTGGCGCATCTCAGCCGCATCTTGAGCGCGCTTCGGGCAAGCGACGCCGTAGCGCAGGCGGAACGCATTTAGCGCTTTACAGCGTAAGTCGAATGGTGGTCGGCTGGCCTGCTTCCAAGTTTTCTGCCCGCATGACCTTACGTGAAATCAGCAGCACCCACTCGCTTTGCTTCTTTTGAGGGAACACGCTGGTACGCCATTCGGTGTCGCCGATCCGGGCGGTGACCTTGAGCGAGCCAAAACCGCGCGATCTCCCAAACTCAAGCCGCTCCATGACCGCCTGCGCCGTGAGCGCTTCGGCGTCGGCATTGCCGAAAGTCACCAGATGATAGGTGCCGCGATCACCCTGCCAGCGTTGAAGAGGCAGGGTAGCGGTCAGCGTCTCGCTCACTCGCCGCCTTCATTGGTGTATTCAAATCGCCGTACGGGCACCGGAATGTTGCATATGTCCGCGCCGCCCGCCGGTGTTATGAAGAACGGATCGCGACGATTGGCGCGCGCTTCGGCGTAGCGGGCAAAGGTTTCGCTTTTGGTAGAGAGATATTCGAATTGGGGGCGCTCGGCTTCCAACAGATCGCTCGCCACCCTGATCGATAGGATCGGTGTGCGCTTATCCGCCTCGTCTTGAGCGTAGAAGCCAAGAGCCCCTTTGCCGCGCGGTAGCGAGGAGAGGTGCTCCATCCCCTCAATGATGCGCCCCACCAGCGCGATGTTGCGATCAAGGTGACGCGGCGCGTGGCCGATCACGGTGTAAAGCTCCGCGCCCGAGCCTGTGTCGGGAGAATAGTTCCTGCCAACGCCAACCATGCCGTAGCAGTGAACAGGCCACCATGAACGCCTTGGCCGCCCAAAGTCGATTTGAACTGTCATTGAAGAAACGATGCTTTGATGGGCAATAGGCCATCCGGAAGTGTATCCAACTTGCATGGCATAGGGATCATGCCGGTTTTCCGGCCCATAGCGCGTTACCGAAAACCCCTTATTTTCGAGTTGATCGTATGAGAGCCACGTCTGAACGTTACTCGCAACGTAATCATCTTCGCCCATCACCTTCAGCCCCTTCGGCAACGGTTTGGCTTTTCCGCCGGCTTCGGGATTGTCGTAATTGGGATCGCCCCACTGGACGACGTAATTGTCCTGAACACGGTTGACGCTTGTGCCGTCATACCACTCGGCTCTAGCCAGAGTACGAATGTTGGCCACCCAACCCTGCGAAAACGGCGCGGGCATCAGTTGAATGATGACTTCGCGTTCCGCGCCATCCGCATTCGGCGCAAGCGTCATCACCAGCAGATCTTCCGGCGCGATCACCTTCCACGCCTCTTGTGGGGCGGCGTTCACGATGTCGGACGGCGATGGCGGCGGTGTCTCGGCCTCCTCAGCCGAGGCGGGCAGTGTCAGCGCAAAGGCGGCGAGCGGCAGCAAGGTCTTTTTCATGGCGTCTGTCTGCCAGCATGAAGCGCCTTGCGAAAGGGCAAGCTTGCGTCTATCCGCCCGCTCTCTTGTTCTCGTTGCGCTACGCCGTCAGAGAAACAGGAATGCGGAGCGGTGGCCGAGTGGTCGAAGGCGCACGCCTGGAAAGTGTGTATACGGTAAACCCGTATCGTGGGTTCGAATCCCACCCGCTCCGCCACCTAGTCCGGCCCTCCCAATTTATTCCTGAACCAGTGCCACAAAGCCCCGCAATCCGCGGGCCTCGTGCTGTGACGCAGCACCGCTGAGACCAGGGATGGCCGACTCAAATCGGCATATCTGGCGATAGTCTCAGAACGGAAAATGGCCGGTGCTGAGAGCAGATTAACAGGGAATTTTTCAAGTTTTGAGGTCACCTGACGCGCGGTCTCCCGCTAAACCTCTGGAACTGCATCGAATTCATCTGATTTTCCGATTCCATATCAGGGAATTCGATTTCGCATATCAGGGAAAATGTCCCTGTAGATCAGGGTAATTGCCTCACCGAACAGGGAAATCATTTTCCCTGTTCGAGAAGCAGGGATTCCTGAGCGTTCCAGCATAGGGGAAGCTGGCTCTCGATGATCCGTTGCAAGGTCAGCGAGGGCGGCTGGGTGCCTTTGGCGATCGCCATCTGGATCGTTGGCGAGAGCATCGCAAGACGCATCCGACGCGTGGTGACCTGCACGCTGAGCTCATCGGCCTTTGCGATATCGGTCATGGTCTCGCCTTCGATGAGACGGGATCTCCAATGGATGGCTTTGAGCAGGGCTTGCTGAAGTGTCGGATCGGGATGGGTGATGGCCGTGTCATAGGCGAGTTTCAGCTCATGCTTGCGTTTGATCAGCTCGATGTCGAAGCGCGATCGGAGCGCACGCGCGCTTTGCAATTTGCACCCAAGAGCCTCCTCAACGGCCGCTTGGGATAGCTGGACTTCGATGTCGGCCTTGCGAAGGGTGATGGCTTCAACGAGGTCGAGCGTCTTGGCGCGTGATCGCTTTTGAAGCTCTTCCTTCGCCGCTTCGAAGATCTTGATCTGCGAGCGGCTCGCGAGGTCATCGACATCGCTGGGCCTGATCCTGGCCATAATCTGACGGGCCGCCCAGAACACGCATCCTTCGATATCGGCCGCGCGTATCCGCCAGTCATGTGGGCTTGTCTCTCCCGACAAATAGTACGTGTAGACCTTGCCACGCGGCTTGGCGGTGTGGCGCGTCATGGCCACGCCGTCCTCATCGAACAGCCGACCCGACAGGATCCCGGCCACGTTGCGCCCACCCTTGGTGCGGTTCGCAGCCGCTAACTTCTCGTGAACCTTCCCCCAGGTCGGCTGATCGATGATCGCCTTTTGCTGGCCCGGATAGCTCGTGTCTTTATGCGGGATGCGGCCAATGTAGATGGCGTTGTTCAGGATCCGATAAACCAGCCCTCGCGTGAAAGGATGACCGCCCAGCGTCTTTCCTGTCTTTGCCTGATAAAGCTTGGTCCGAAGACCCTCGCGCTGCGCCTGCGTCACCACCTTGGTCACGTCCCCAAGCTCGATGTAAAGATCGAATAGCCTTCGGATGGTGACCGCTTCGGCTTCGTTGACCTTAAGCGTTCGGCCATCCGCGTCGTAGCCTGTCGGTATCCGACCGCCCATCCAAAGGCCTTTGGCTTTCGACGCGGCGATCTTGTCGCGAATACGCTCAGCGGTGACCTCGCGCTCGAACTGCGCGAAGGACAGCAGCATATTGAGCGTCAGCCTGCCCATGCTCGTGGCGGTGTTGAAGCTTTGCGTGACGGAAACGAACGAGGCGCCCACAGCGTCCAGCTCTTCTACGAGCTTGGCAAAGTCGGCCAGCGAACGGGTAAGCCGGTCGATCTTGTAGACGACGATGCGATCCACTCGCCGTGCCCGGATCGCCTCCATCAGCTTTTGAAGGGCAGGGCGCTCCATATTGCCGCCGGAGAAGCCGCCGTCATCGAAACGTTCCGGATCAAGCCGCCAGCCTTCGTGCGCCTGGCTCTTGATGTAGGCCTCGCAGGCCTCGCGCTGGGCATCGAGGCTGTTGAAGTCCTGATCGAGCCCTTCTTCGGTCGACTTGCGGGTATAGATGGCGCAACGAACGCGCACCATCAGCTTTGCACCCCGAAGAAGCGCGGCCCCGACCATCGAGTGCCGGTGATATGATGCGCTATTTTGGAAAGGCTGCGATAGGTCTCGCCGTTCCATTCATAGCCGTCTTCGCTGACGTGGATGGTGTGGCGCCTGCCTTTCCAATCACGGGTCAGCACAGACCCGGATTGCACCAGCGGTGCAGAGCGTTCGGCGCCCTTTGAGAGGCTACGTTCAAGCGCGCGCAGGATCGCGCCTCCCGATGGCAGTTTGGGGCTCTTTGCGCGCTGAATGCTGTCGGCCAGCAGATGCCGCATCAGATCGGGGCTGAGGCGCGCAGGGATCGCCTCTAAGCCGCGATCCGCGCACATTGCTCGCAATTCCGCATAGGCTAACGGTTCGAGCTCCGCGAGCTCCTCAGCCGTTTCTGGGGTCATTGGTTGCCATCCGCACGAAGGGTATAGCGATTGCCGTCCGCGGAGGCCTCAAGCGTGATGGCGTGGCCGGCTTTGCGCAAGCCCGAAATCGTGGCGCGCACCGTGTGGGGTTGCCAGCCCAGGCTCTTGGATGCGGCGGCCAGGCTCACGCCGCCTTTGCGCTTCATCAGGGCAATAAGTTTGGCTTTTTTGGTCATGGCTTGTCTCCGTTTCATGCGGGACGTTCGCGTCCCACTGAGACAAGCCCTGGACCGCTAATGGGTGAGGGCGGGGTGGCCGGCTGTTAGGCCAGGCTCGATTAAGTGAATTCCATTGGCGCTTGCGGCGGGGCACAAGTCAAGCCGTCATCGTCCTCTACGTCTTCGATTATCATCGGCGTATCAAACCAGTACCGTCCCTCTGGGGCCAACAATCCAAAATCCCACTTCGCTTCGGCTTCCTGCTCTAGCTTGGCGTTCCAATCATTGAACGCATCGAGCGCCTTCTCATCGCCTTGCATCGCCATTTCTCGCAGGCGCATGAACAGTAGGTCCAACGTGGTCACCTTGACCTTGTCCCCTTCGATCGTGACCAGGTGCTCCTCCTTGGCGATCTCTTTGAGGATCGTCGCCTTGTTCCGCGAGCCTTTCGGGCGTCCGGCCCGATTTCCGCTTTGACCAGGTTTAAAGCGGCCGTGTTCAGGTGGGTTTTTGTATCCGCTACCATCCGTCATCATCACGGTCTCCGACGCACTGGCGTTTGTATTCTTCGAAGGGATGGGTTTGCGAGGTCTCGTATGGCAGCCCGTCATCAGGACCATCCCACGGCGGAGGACCTTCTATCCTGAACTTCTCATAGAAACCCTTGCCCTGCCATCGCCGCGGGAAGGTCAAAACCGAAACGAACTTTTGCTCTTGAGGGCGGCGGATCAGGCCTTCCTTGTCGAACATGTCGATCGCCTTGAGCAGCTTGCGCGCCGATGAGGTCTTCAAGGCTTCCTGGACCTTTTTGCGCAGGCCCACTTCCAGACCTGACATTTCCTTCATCTGACCGTTCGATCGGACCCTTACCGGCTCTGCCAATATTGAGGCTGGGTCGTGAGCTGGATCGGCTTTCCGCTTTACAGGACGGCCAGCACGGTTGCCTGACTCACCGGGCTTGAATTGGGTGTGCCTTGGCGGCTTCTTGTATCCGATTTCGTAGTCATCAGACATTCGCCGGCTCCTTCGGTTGGTCGCTCGAAGAGCGATCATCGAACGCTACATCGGAACCCGAGAGTTTGGCTTTGAGGCCCGTCTCATCCTGCATCCGCTTAATGATGACATCGCAATAGGCTGGATCGAGCTCGAGCCCGTATCCAACACGACCCGCCCGATGCGCTGCGACCAAGGTCGTTCCGCTCCCGGCGAAGGCGTCCAGGATAATCCCGCCGCGCTTTGAGCAATCGAGGATGGCGTCTTCCACCAGCTTGACCGGTTTGACTGTGGGATGGGTGGCGAGCTCCTCGTCGCGGTTTTCGCCGAAACTGTTGATACCGGCGTATTCCCAGACGTTTGTCCGGTAGCGGCCATGCTTGCCCAGCTTCACATTGTTGATGTGCGGCTTGGTGCCGTTCTTGAAGACAAAGACCAGCTCGTGCTGTGAGCGGTACAGCGATCCCATGCCGCCATTGGTCTTGGACCAGACGCACAGGTTCTTGAGTTCGTCATAGGCCGCTTCGCCCGCGCGCAGCACCTCGCCCATATGGCGCCAGTCCATACAGATGTAATGGATCGATCCATCGATCGAGCTAGCCGCCAGGTTGTTACAGACCGATCTCAGGAAGGCCTCAAACTGCTCAGCGCTCATCTCGCCAGCGGCCATCTCGAACTCACGGTGCTGTACCGAGCCGAGGCCACACACATGGCCGGCGATCGGCACGTTGTAGGGCGGATCTGTGAAGATCATCTGCGCCGGCTTCGAGCCGTCAAACAGCGCTTCGTAGGAAGCTGGTTTGGTAGCATCGCCGCAATAGAGCCGGTGTTTGCCAATAAGCCATAGATCGCCGGGCTGTGTAACCGCTGGCCCCTCGCTCGGCTCCGGGATAGCCTCCTCTTCGGTATCGGGATCGAGAACAAGCATTGCGTCGATCTCGGCCATCTCGAAGCCCGTGATGGTCAAATCGAAGTCGAGATCGAGGCTGTCGAGATACTGAAGTTCGAGCGCCAGCAATTCTTCATCCCAACCTGCGTTCTCGGCAAGCTTATTGTCGGCGATCACATACGCGCGCACTTGCTCGTCGCTCAGATGATCGAGGCGCAGCGTCGGCACCGTCTCAAGGCCAAGTAGTTTGGCCGCTTCGACACGGCCGTGCCCCGCGATGATCCTATCGGCTGCATCCATCAGCACCGGATTCGTAAACCCGAACTGCTCAATGCTGTCGGCGATCTGCTTAATTTGCGCCTTGGAATGCGTGCGCGCATTGCGCACGGCGGGTTTTAGGTCGGCGATGGATCTGTATTCAAGTGTATTTGGAATCTGCATGTCACTGTCCCGTGTTCAGAATTGAAAATCATCGATTTGGTTCTCAATTGCTGAACACATCAGAAGCCCGCGCACGGTGCGACAAATGCGTCTTCCCATTAAACGGTCATCACTCTCGGCGCCAAAGCGCGGGGATGCCGCTGGTGAACTCAGAGTATGGGTACGGACATGGGCGCCTTCAAGTCATAACGGTCGATCTGCCTGCGCATCTTACGCTCTGATGCCAACCCTGTGTCACAATGGAACAGCTTTTACTTGCAGAACTAATTCCAGGCGATTTGCATCTGCTTTGCTGTCACCTGCTCCTCAACCAAAACCGTCCCGCCAACGATAAATCTCTGTCGCCCTGTGAGGCCCCCAAATCCGTTCCTCGAGTTCACATAGCCGCATATTATGGCTGAGCGCCCTTCGGTCCTGGGAAAGACCATCAAGTCGCTGAACTCTGCGGAATCGGGATCTCGCAACCGCTTCCTGATCACTTCTTCCGCCACCAATTTCCATTCGATCTCGTCCATCATCCGAGGTGCCGGCTCTGTGCGTTCTTCCTGTGGCGGCCTTGGTTGGTCCGGCTTGACAAGCGAGCCAATGAAGATGACGCCAAACACAACGCCTAGGGCCACCAGAAAGGATTTGTTGCTCCATCCTCGCTTCTTCTTCGGTTCATCTTTTTGACTGGATCTGCTCACGAGCGACCTCCTCTATTCAACATACTATAGTTGATAAACAGGAGTACGCGACTTCGCCAATGGTTTCTGGCGATGGATATGCGGAAACTGGTTGGCGAGAATTGCGCTCGCATTCGTAAGGACAAAGGCCTGACACAAGAGCAGCTGTCGGACCTTTGTGGCCTGTCTCAGCAATATCTGAGCGATCTGGAACGCGGTAAGCGCAATCCTACCATCGTGACGCTCTATGAGATCGCGCAAGCGCTCAAAGTCAGTCACGTGGATCTAATTAGCCCGGCAAAGTAACTTCAAGGATGCCGGTGGACTTGCGCGCGTAAGCATGGCTTCGTGGAGCTATGGACGACAGCCAGTCAGGCCAGCCTCAAGCGATTTACACGCAGATCGGCATGATCATGGAAGATGCCGCGCCTACTGCTTTACGGCTTGGTGGCTCGAAGGCCACGCTCGACCCGGTGAAAGTCCGAGAGCTTGAGCAAGCGGTTGCCGAAATCAACGAAATGATGATGGTCGCCCGGATGACGCCATGACGTCAGCTTTGCGCCCCAAGGTCAGACGCTCCGTTAACTCTAGACCTGTCCCAATAGCTGCCATTCAAGATTGCATTTCGGCTTTCTTCAGGGTCTGGCTGCCAACGTCCGAACAATCTCCCGGGGCAGGTTATTTGTTTGACTTCGCAGAGACGACTTCAAGGACCAAGATTAGAAATGCAATCGAGGCCCCCGCCAAATAGAATGGCCAGCTCGCTGTCATCGCCAGCCCCGCGCCCACGAATAACAAGGCACCAAAGAATCCGTAAAAAATACTTAGCCGATGCCTTGCTCTTAGCCCGAGGATTGGACTTGCTTCATCGATCCCCGACGTTAGCCCGATTGTAGGAACGTCTGGAAGCAGCTTCGCCTCAATCGCTCTCCCATGTGCAACTGTTGCTGCAAGCAGGCGATGATACCATAACCGATCCATGAGATAGAAAGCAGTCCAACAGACAAAGGCTGCTAAGAGTATCAGCCCGGTCAGCGAAACACTAAGATCCAAGAAAACGATCTGAAAATCGCTTTCCAGTGAATACCCTGAGGCAGCAAGGAACGCAGCCAAAACTGTTACTGCAAGACCTCGAACCTTCATGCTCAACTCATTGAAGTGTTTCTGGACATCAATCGTGGTTTTCCAGGCTTCGAGGCCTGCTTCGATTTCAGAAATCATCGCTGATGGGTCTCTCAATGTACAAGCTGACTTTTTGACATAGCGAACCAAGTTTCGCTGGCACAGCCCAATGAAATTTCATCATGGTGCCAAAGTGACCTCCGCTAAGTCCTTAACTCTATCAGTCTGACGCTCCTTTCTGGTCAATTCCGGCCAAGGAGAATGAAGATGACTTACTCACACATGGACCCTTCTGCTCAAAATCGAGTGCCTTGGAACTTTGGAGCGAAGATTGGACCCAAGCGTCCCTTCAATCAGAAGCAGATCTGGGCGATCCGGTTCTTTCTTGATCGCGAAGAGCGGATCAGGGATCGAGCGCTGTTTGACCTAGCGATCGATAGCAAGTTGCGAGGCTGTGATCTCGTTGAATTAAAGATCGGCGACTTGGTCAGCGGCCCGGAAGTCAGGACGCGAGCCACGATCACCCAGCGAAAGACAGGGCGGCCAGTCCAGTTCGAGATTGCGCCCGATGCGCGTGCAAGTCTGTTCGCGTGGCTGAAACTCAGGGGAGGTGACGTCGAGGACTTCGTCTTCCCGAGCCGAGTTGATCAAACCCGTCACATAAGCACACGACAATACGCTCGACTTGTCGATGAGTGGGTCGAAGCGATTGGCCTACGACCCGAAGAATACGGGACACATTCGCTTCGCCGCACCAAGGCTTCAATCATCTACAAAGCCACTGGCAACATCCGGGCAATCCAGATTTTGCTTGGTCATTCAAAGATCGAGAACACCGTTCGATACCTAGGCGTCGACATTGAAGACGCTCTAACCCTTGCAGAAAAGACCGAAATTTGACCGCTCACGGGCGCTGGCTCGAAGAGAGCTGGCGTCCGCTTGTGGGGGTGAAAGCGGACACCAATACAACCCAAGAGCCATGGAGCAGTCAAGGAAGACGTTAGCGCTGGTCATGGTGGTTGCCAAGGATGTCCCGAAAGCACATCGAAAAGGCCCAATTGGACACGTAATCGCAGCCCAAATGCTCAAGTCTGCATTGCCAAGCATGATTAGACTTGTGAGAACACAGCTGAGCGATCCATTATAGTCCCGATCAGGTCGCTTGCATTGTGCGATGCAAAACTAATTGCCGGGCGAGAGGTGTGCTCTCACATGAGATATCGCTTTGACGAATTTATTTTTGATGTCGACTCTTTTGAACTGAGGCGCGTCGATGGCGGCAGAATCAAACTCCAGCCAAAGTCGCTAGAGTTTTTGCTCCTGCTGCTGCGACATCCGGGACGGCTTATTACAAAAGAGCTTCTGGCTCAGGAAGTATGGGGCAAGCAGTTCGTTTCTGACAATGTGGTCTCTTCTCAGATGCGCAAGCTTCGCGAGGCCCTAAGGGATAGGATCAAACCCCACCGCATTCTTGAGACCGTGCCAGGTCGCGGTCTCCGCTTCATTTCAGAGGTACAAAGCGAGGGCGAGCTTCTCCAAGAGTTGTTGCCAGCTCGTTTGGAGGATTTCGCTCAGTCTAACGAAGGCAGCCTGCTTGAGAGCAGTCATATTGGCGATCAACCATCGATCGCAGTGTTACCATTCCTAGACCAAGAGCTCTCGGGCCATCGCTGGGCCATAGCGCAAGCGTTGCCTACGGATATTCTGACAGCGCTTTCACGTTTCAGACTGTTGCGCGTCGTTGCCCGATCCTCGAGCTTCATGCTGAGCAGTTCAGCAAACTCTCTAAAACAAATCCGGGCCTTGCTTAATTGTGACTACTGCTTGACCGGCAGCGTGTCGCGCGTTGGAGAAAAGTATGAGGTTTTCACAGAGCTAATTGACACCTCCAGCGAGGCAATCCTGTGGGCCGAGAGTTTTGAAATTGAACCGCGAGACATACACGGCTTGCGTGCGCAAATCGTAAGTCAGGTCGTGAGCAAAGTTGAGGAGAAAGTTCCGGAGCACGAAGCTAAGAAAGTTACGATCGCTGGTCCCGAGAGTTTGACCGCGTGGCAGGCGTTTCATGTTGGCACCTCACTGATCTACCGTCGCGGTGAGGCCAACATTGAACGTGCGCAGAGATTTCTAGAAAGAGCCGTCGCAATTGACCCGTCATTCTCGCGAGCTTGGGCCGGGCTGGCGCACACCTATTCCTTTGAAGTGATCAATCGGCCGTTTGAATCGAGAAAGGTCGCTAAGCGGCTCTTGATGCAGGCAGCGGAAAGAGCAGTCGATACCGAGCCCGACGATCCTTCCGCAAACCTCTGGCTTGGTCGGGCTATGTCAATGACGAAGGCGGAGGGAGATCCGACGACCTGGATAGAACGTGCAATCGAGCTCGCACCGAGTTACGCGCTAGCGCACCAACAACTCGCCACGACGCACGTGTACCAAGATCAACACAGCCGCGCGCTAGATCATGCGTCGGCTTCGCTTCTGCTAAACCCGCATGGGCCCGAGCGATTTGCGAATTACACCGTGATGTCCCTCGCGCTGTTTAAAACCGGCGATTATCACCGGGCGATTGAATGGAGCAAAAAGGCTGGGAAGGTGCCTTACAACAATCTCCATATCCTACTTTCAGCGCTGTTTACGAACCATTGGACCGGCGACGTGTCGGAGGCGAAACGGATTGCAGAGAGGATTAAGACGGCTTTTCCCGGCGTCTCTCAGGCAGAGATTTTCAAATTTGATTCGCTAGCCGGAAACTTCTCACAAATGGCGGGCAGTGCTTTGACAGCGCACGGCATTCACTAGATGCGACTTGCGGGAGGATAGTCTGGATCAATTGACGCCGTAAGAAGACAGGATGCCCTCGAACAGCTGGGTGTGTTCGTCTCCTAGTATGTGCGTGCCATAGGCATCCTTCCAAGACATGTCAGGCAGAGCGTTTTTCATTCTGCTCGCAAGACGCTCGGCTTCACAGGTGTGGCCCTTGAGGTGATTGGCACAAACCGCTGCCATGAGGATCTGGATTTCATCAAATGGCGCTTCGCCCGCCTTGCAGCCCCAATCGAGGGCGCCCGCAATATCACCGACTAGAAATTTCGAAACCGCCAGATCGCGGTAATTGCCGAAACGATCCGGTCCCTGAGGATCCAACAGGATTGCGGCTGAGGTGTGCTTCACCGCAAGCTCGCCTTCGCCAACAAAGGTAAACTGAGACCCCAATTGCCGGTGGGCCAAAGCGTAACTCGGAGCGATTTCTAGCGCTTGCTCATACCAACTGATGGGCGCCTCATCCCCATCAATGAGCTGTCTTGACCAGCCGTAAAACAAGACCGCCGATGCATCATTGGGATCAGCGTCGATGGCGTTTTCGGCGGATGTGATCATCTGGCGGGTGCTGGCCTTGCGTTGTTCAGCGTTCCCACCAATGATATCGAAGAGGAATGTGTTGGCGAGACCGGCCCATGCGCGGGCAAAGCTCTGGTCAATCCGAACCGCTCTTTGAAAGCACGACCTTGCACGGGTCACGTGGTCGCGGCCACGCCTGTAGGTTAACGACACGCCCGAATGATAGGCCTGCCACGCTGTCATGCTTTCAGGCTGGATCAGGTGCGTTCGCCGCGCCTCATTGTCATGCACACTGGTGACAACTCTCGACACAATCCGGTCAACGATCTCCGATCGGATCGCATGAATGTCCCTTGGCTGTTCTTGAAAACTATCCGCCCAGACAATGGCCTGTGTTTCGGCATCAATCAGCTCAGCGTAAATCAGATAGTTATCGCCTGCGCGCGCGACCGAACCGCCCACCCAATAGTCGGCTCCCAGGATCGATTTGACGTTCGATGCGCCCTCGCTGCTCGACTGGAATTGAAAGCTTGATGATTGAGCGGTCACACTCATCAGTCTGAGGCGCGATAAGGAAATGATGATGTCCGCTGGCAGCGCGCTCGCCAATCCGGAAAGGTCATCCTTCTCATCGGCGAGGCTGAATGGCATCACCGCTATTCTAGTTTTCGATCCCACAAGATCATTGCTGAGCAAATCTTTTGCGATCGGTTCTTGCGGCGCGGTGGGTTCAGGCCCCGGCGAAACCAAGGCTGCAGGCGCTGAACGCTCGGCTGTTCCCGCGAAACGAACCCCTCGCCCATAAACCGTCTCGATAAATCTGTATGGCGGATTTGTATCACCTAGCGCCGTTCGCAGTTTGGCAATCTGCGCGTTTAGCGAGGCCGGTGAAACGGTGAGACCGCCCCACACCTCTCGCTGAATCTCGTCTTTTGAAACCAGCCGCCCCTCATTGCGCAACAGCAGGGCCAAAAGTTCGAGTGACAGGGGCTGCAGGGCAATCCGCTCGCCAGTTGGGCTTTGCAGAGTGAATCGATCAACGTCGAATTCAAAATTATCGAAACGAAAGTTCATAAGAAACCGCAGAGCTCGTGCCCCCAAAGCGGAGCCTCAGCCGCAGCAGTTTTGCAAATTTAGCCGGAGTCTGTCCAGAATCTTATCATTCTGTGATCTTTTCCTTCCGCCATTGCCCGCGCCGTCAGCTGAAGACCATTTCGCCCCCACGCATCCGAATGCATCGAGCCTTTGCCCAGTTGGCAAAACTCCGAAGCGCAGGCGGATGCTGAACATTGCAAGGGGTGCATGTCATGAAAACCACTTATCTGTATTCGACCGCATTGACGCTGGGCGTTGTATCGGCAGCCATTCTGCTGCCCGCTGAATCGGCAAGGGCCGATGATTGTTTGCTCGATCGCGACGACGATGGCGTCGTCGACGCCGGGACGGACAATGATGGTGGTGCCTCTTCAGGCGATGACGATACCAACCTTGCCTGCGGTGTCGGCGCCACGACGGGCAACGCCACAGGGGCGACTGCAATCGGTAATCAGGCGTCTTCGACGGGAAATGACAGCTTGGCTGTCGGGGAATTTGCAAGCGCCAGCGGCGCCCGCGCAACAGCGGTCGGGCGATCCGCTGACGCTTCGGGCGACTTCGGCACAGCGGTCGGAGTATTCGCAACCGCTCGCGCAACCGGCTCTATAGCCGTTGGGTTCACTGCCCAGGCCGAAGCCGTGGAAAGTATAGCGATCGGGGCTTCATCTGAAGCTTCCGGGGTCGGCTCCACCGCCTTGGGCGAGGACTCTGACGCGAATGGGAATGGCAGCATAGCCATTGGCGCGAACGCTTCCGATTTGGTCGCGGCGGGCGCTACAAAGACCAATGGGAATATCGCCATCGGTTCGGACAGCGATGTGGTGGCGGGCATCGGTGGTAGCGGGACTCCGACACTGGCCAATGGCGGCAATTCGGTCGCCATCGGCACCGCCGCCCAAGCCACTGGCAGGTCTGCCATCGCCATTGGCGGTATAGGCACCGGCGCCAACAGCCGGGCCACGCAGGCCTCTGCCCCTGGCGCTATCGCGATTGGTGATGCTGCCAGCGCGTCCGGCACGAACGGCGTAGCGCTTGGTGTTTTCTCCTCTTCCACCCAATTGAATACCGTTGCGATAGGGACCTTGGCTCAGTCCACTGGCCTTGCCAGCGCCGCGATTGGAGCCAATGCGACCGCTACGGCATCGGATGCCACAGCGCTTGGAGCAAACTCAGACGCCGACAGCGAAGACTCCACAGCTGTCGGACAATTTGCGCGGGCATTGGCCGCTGGAACAACCGCGCTTGGGCAAGGAGCCCTCGCACAGGGCGTTGATTCGACGGCTCTGGGCACCTTGGCTAATACGGGTGTGAACGCGACCAATTCCGTGGCGCTTGGCGCGGGCTCTGTGGCCGATGTCGCGAACACGGTGTCTGTTGGGCGCGTGGCCAGCGACAATGGCACGCCCGGTAATCCCAATGATGATCTCACCGCGATCCAGCGCCGCATTGTCAACGTGGCGGACGGCACAAACGCGTCCGATGCCGCCACCGTGGGCCAACTGAACATCGCGACCGAAGGCATCACGACCAACACCAACAACATCGCCGTCAACGCGGAAGGCATCGCAGGCAATGGCAGCGCGATCACGACGCTCCAGACGGACACTCAGACAAACGCGACCAACATTGCCACCAATACGAACGACATCGCCATCAACAGGAGCGAAATCACCGATAACACCAACCGGATCGCCACCAACGCTCAGGCCATTTCGAACAACGAAGCTGCGGTTTCGAATCTGACGCCCACTGTAGATACCAACACGCTCAACATCAGCAACAACACGACGGCCGTGAACAACGCGGCCGCTGAGCTGGCTTATTTCAGCGTAAATTCAAATGGTCAGGACGCTCTCGCAAGCGACGTGGAAGGCATTGCTATCGGAGGTGGTTCGCGAGCAGTCGGAGCGAGCGCCGTAAGTCTTGGCGGCGATGGTGACGACGCCGACGCCTTTGGCGCTACGGCGGCAGGCGAGCGTTCTGTTGCCATCGGCGCGGACGCGTCGGCTTTGATCGCCGATACTATTGCAATTGGCCCTGACGCCATCGCCACAAACGTAAACAACATATCAATCGGGGCCGGTGCCGGAGCCACGAACGACTTCGCCATTGCGATCGGAACGGCATCCACGGCCTCTGGGCAATTTAGCACCGCTTTGGGCAATTCTGCCTCCGCCACTGGAGACCGCTCGACCGCGCTGGGCCAGACCGCCGTCACCAGCGGCGAAAGGGCCACGGCGATTGGACAGTTCGCGCAGGCAAGCAACCTTGCAGCCACAGCTCTCGGTCAGGGAAGCTTGGCTAGCGCAAACCAATCAACCGCCCTGGGCAGTGATGCGAGCGCCACCGCCATCAACGCGGTCGCGCTTGGCGCGAGCTCTGTGGCCGATGTGGCTAACACGGTCTCGGTCGGTCGCGCGGCGAGCGACAATGGCACGCCGGGCGATCCGAGCGATGACATTACCGCCATCACCCGCCGCATCACGAACGTTGCCGATGGCACGGGCGTTAATGACGCCGTCACTCTTGGTCAGCTGAACGGCGCTATCGCGGGTGTTTCGCCGGGCAGTATTTTTCTGTCGATCAATGCACGCGGTAGGGCCGCAGACGCCTCAGGGGTAGATTCCCTAGCGCTCGGCTCAAGTTCGTTGGCCGATGGGCTTGGCGCGATCGCGATTGGCAACGACACAAATGATCCTGACGTCTTCGGCGCTCAAGCCACGGGGCCGCTTTCAACGGCCATCGGCGCTGACACTGAGGCGAGCGGCAGTTCAAGCACCGCGATTGGGGCTGGTTCGGCTGCCAATGAATCTTTCAGCACGGCCATCGGCCAGATAGCCTTCGCATTTGGGCGCAATTCCACCGCTGTGGGGCGCTCGTCGGCGGCGACGGGCGAAAACGCGACCGCTCTTGGCGAGGGAGCCGGGGCGAGCGGCCTGAACGCAACGGCGCTGGGACAGCTTTCCTTTGCAACGGAGGAGCGCGCCACAGCAGTTGGGCAAAACGCCTCCGCCATTGGCATCAACAGCACCGCCTTGGGCAATATGGCTGGCGCCCTTGGCCTTGGCGCAACTTCGATCGGACAGCGCACATCGGCGGGTGGTGACCGCGCAACATCCATTGGCTCCGATGCCCAAGCAGTTGCGAATGGATCGGTAGCGCTTGGTTCGGGTTCCTTTGCCGACGTGGCCGACACAGTCTCGGTTGGACGGCTGGCGAGTGACAATGGCACTCCGGGCGACCCCAGCGATGATATCGCAGCCATAACCCGCCGGATCACCAATGTCGCTGATGGCACCGGAGATAGCGACGCGGCCACTCTGGGCCAGCTTAACACCGCTATCGCCGGGGTCAGACCGGGCACGCCGTATCTTTCTGTGAACTCGGACGGCACAGTCGCCTCGGCCACGGGTCAAGACGCCATCGCCCTTGGAGAAGGAGCAAGCGCCTCTGGTGTAACCTCAGTCGCCCTCGGTCCAAACGCGCTCGCGACTCAAACTGGTAGCCTTGCGGTTGGATCAGGAGCCCTGGCCATAGCGGGGCAATCGACCGCGATCGGTCGCGCTGCCAATGCTACCGCGCTTTTCTCAACCGCCCTAGGGGACTTTGCGACAGCGCTCGCCCGAGAGGCGACGGCTCTTGGTGCCACCTCAGCGGCGACTGGCGTTGAATCAACGGCCATCGGTGCACTAGCCTTTGCCAGCGGCGACCAGTCTGTCAGCCTCGGGTATAGCTCAATCACACGGGTCAACAACGCGGTGGCTTTGGGCGCAAACTCTGTCGCGGATGTGGCTGACACGGTCTCGGTTGGCCGGGCGTTTGATGACAATGGCACGCCGGGCGACCCCGCCGATGATCTCGCGGCCATCACCCGCCGCATCACCAATGTCGCCGATGGCACTGGCGTCAATGACGCGGCCACTCTGGGTCAGCTTAACACCGCTATCGCCGGGGTTACGCCGGGTACGGTGTATCTTGATGTGAACTCGGTCGGGGCGGGCGCTTCGGCCACGGGTCAAGACGCCATTGCCCTTGGGGAAGAAGCAAGCGCCTCTAGTGATGGCGCAATTGCCATCGGCTCAGTCTCCCGCGCTACGCAAATTAGCAATGTTGCGGTCGGATTATCCGCGATCGCCACGGGTGAGCAATCGACCGCGATTGGTGGTTCCGCCATTGCTAACTCGTCGCTTTCGACCGCCATAGGGCGTGCTTCTGGGGCATTCGCCCAACAGGCGACGGCTATTGGTGCTTCCTCAGCGGCGACTGGCGTTGGATCAACGGCCACTGGTGCTGGAGCCCTTGCCAGCGACGCTCAGTCGACGGCTCTGGGCAGGGCGGCCTTTACGCAAGCGGGCGCAACCAATTCAGTCGCGCTCGGCGCGAATTCCGTGGCCGATGTGGCTGACACGGTGTCGGTTGGCCGGGCGTTTGATGACAATGGCACGCCGGGCCAACCCGGCGACG
Organism: Pseudomonadota bacterium; assembly: GCA_039027455.1. GTDB lineage: Bacteria > Pseudomonadota > Alphaproteobacteria > Sphingomonadales > Sphingomonadaceae > Erythrobacter. The sequence continues at coordinate 22,567 of JBCCKJ010000002.1, forward strand.
ATATTGCGGCGATCACCCGCCGGATCGTGAACGTTGCCGATGGTGTCGATAACACCGACGCGGCAACCATTGGCCAGCTTAACACGGTTTCCACTATCGCCAGCACGGCCCTAACCAACGCGGCTACCGCGCAGACGGCAGCAGACATGGCCCAAAGCGATGCGAGCTCAGCGCTGGCGAATGCGCAGACCGCTCAAAATACGGCTGACGGAGCACAAACTGATGCGACTCAAGCCTTGTCTGACGCGGCAACGGCCCAAGGCACAGCGGATGCGGCTCAGTTGACGGCCACAGATGCGCAGACATTGGCAAACACAAACGCGGCGGAGCTGCTTTTCTTCGAAGCCAACGGCGTGGGTGCAGCCAGTGTCACAGCCAGCAATTCGGTCGCGATTGGCGCGGCATCGGTGGCTGACGCAGACAACACGGTGTCGGTCGGATCGTCGGGCAATGAGCGTAGGATCGTCAACGTCGCCGATGGCACGGGCAACACCGATGCGGTGAACCTTAGCCAGCTCAACACCGCAATCGCCGGTGTTACGCAGGGATCGGTGTTCGTCGACATCAACACCAGCGGACCCGCCGCTGCGGCTACCGGGGGCGATTCTATAGCGCTCGGATCGGGCGCTGTGGCCTCCGGGCTTTTGTCGACTGCGATCGGCAACGATATCGATAACGATGGAATCGGCGCTCAAGCGACACAGACCTTTTCCACGGCCTTAGGCGGGGAAGCGCGCGCTTTGGCTATTGGTGCGACCGCCATTGGTTCCAGTTCGCGAGCTAACTCAGAGGATAGCGCCGCACTTGGTCGCCAAGCCGTAGCCGGAGGTGTGGCATCTGTCGCTATTGGGTTAAGCGCAAGCGCTCAAGCAATTGAGGCCATAGCTATTGGGGAGCGATCCAACGCGAGCGGCGATCGTGCGATCGCCATTGGCGCGGATGGCGACGATTTGACCATCGATGGCGCGCAGGCTGCGGGAGCGTTATCCGTTGCGTTGGGCTCCGACTCGACTGCTACCGCCCGGCGTTCAGTTGCAATTGGCGCCGAATCCGTCGCGGATCAAGACAACACGGTGTCGGTCGGATCGTCCGGCAATGAGCGCCGCGTTGTCAACGTCGCCACTGGCACAGGCAACACCGATGCGGTGAACCTCGGCCAGCTCAACAGCGCAATCGCTGGTATAGCCCCGGGCTCAAGATTTCTATCGGTCAATTCTGGCGGGGCTTCATCCGTTGCCTCGGGTACGGAGGCGCTTGCCTTGGGCTCAGGTACCCAAGCTTCGGCGATCGGCTCAACGGCCATCGGCAACGATTGGAACACAGACGGCACCGGCGCGCAGGCGACCGGTATTCGATCGACGGCCGTTGGCAGCGACGCGGTCGCGTCGGCGGGTGTTGCCAGCGCCTTTGGCTCCAGCGCCTCAGCTTCGGCCAATTTCACCACCGCGATTGGCGCGCAGTCGGTCGCATCGCAAGTCAATGCGACGGCTCTCGGGGAAAGCACCCAAGCGCTAGGTGTTGGCTCAACCGCGATAGGGCAGTCGGCCGGCGCTGGTGCCGACGTTTCCATAGCCATCGGTCAGGCGACCAACGCGAATGGTTTCGGATCGGTAGCGCTGGGTTCATCCGCGCTTGCCGTTGGCGACCAGTCCGTTAGCGTCGGGATCAACGCTGGCGCGCGCGGCGATCGCTCGATTGCGATTGGCGGGGATGGCGATGATCCGTTGTCCTTCGGCGCGCAGGCTGAGGGCGCGTTATCGATCGCGCTGGGGGTTGATGCGCAGTCGCCGGGGGCAGGCGCTGTTGCGATTGGCGCAGGATCTGTAGCGGCTGTTGCCAACACGGTATCAGTCGGCAACGCCACAACAAGGCGCCGCATTGTGAACGTTGCGGATGGTGTTGATGACAACGACGTTTCGACCGTTGGTCAACTGAACGCGGTTTCGGCGGTTGCGAACGCCGCCCAATCGGATGCAACGCAAGCTTTGTCCGACGCAGCGACCGCGCAGAGCACCGCGGACGCGGCGCAGGCCTCGGCGGATGGTGCTCAGTCTTCCGCAAACACAAACGCCGCAGAGCTCACGTACTTCGCGGCCAATGGGGCGAGTGACGCGCTCGTCAGTGGCAGCAATTCGGTGGCGCTCGGCTCGAATTCGATCGCGGATGAGGACAACACGGTTTCGGTGGGGTCCACGGGCAATGAGCGTCGTGTTGTCAACGTCGCTAGTGGTTCGGCAGACAGCGACGCGGCCACAGTCGGTCAGCTCAACAGGGCCATTGCCAATGTTTCTCTTGGAGGCAACCCGTACGTTTCTGTGAACAGCGCGGGGCTTATCGCCAGCGCAACGGGCGCAAATGCTGTGGCCATTGGTCAGGCCAGCTCGGCCACGGCGGAGAACTCGGTGGCGCTGGGCACGGGCTCGGTAGCCGATGAGGTCAACACTGTCTCGGTCGGTGCCTCTGGCTCGGAGCGGCGTGTGGTCAATGTAGCGGACGGCACGGCGGTGACGGATGCGGTGAACCTGGGGCAGCTCCAGACCGTGTCGAACGCAGCCGCCAGCGCGCAAAGCGCCGCTGACGTGGCTCAAACCACAGCCGACGCAGCGGTGGCTGCCAACGTCGTGCAGAGCGGCTTGATCGCGGCCAACACGGTGAGCGCTAGTAACGCGCAATCCTCGGCGGATCAGGCTCTGGCGCAGAATGTGACGCAGGACGGTCTTATTGCCGCTAACAGTTCCGCAATTAGCGCGGCTCAGAGCACCGCAAACAGCGCTCTGGCCAACGCTGCGACCGCGCAAGCTCGTGCGGACGCAGCGTTCACCAACGCGGCGACGGCTCAGGTGACAGCGGACACGGCGCGGAGCGAGGCGCGCGACGCGATGACGGCGGCGATGCAGGCGGGCACTGACGCGGGAGAGGCGCGCGCTCAGGCGGATGCGGCGTTTGAACGGGCGGTCGAAGCGCAGGCGGACGCTGATGTGGCGCTCGCCGAAGCGATGCAAGCGCAAAGCGATGCGGATGCGGCGTTGGGTTTGGCCACAAGCAACAGCGCCGAGCTGGAATACCTCGCGGTTAACTCCACCGGGGCGGGCGCAAGCGCGGCTGGCGAGGATGCCATTGCGCTTGGCTCGGAGAGCACCGCCTCGGGCGATCGCTCGGTCGCTATCGGATACCAGGCGCGCGCTGAGAACGGCATGGCGGTCTCGATCGGGGCTCAGAACGTTGCCTCGGGTAATGGCGCGGTGGCGCTTGGCGATCCGAACCTCGCCACGGGGACCGGCGCGGTGGCTCTGGGCGCAGACAACACCGCAACAGGCACGGGTGCTCTCGCTATGGGCAACTTCAGTGTCGCGACCGGGACCGGCGCTGTCGCGCTTGGCAATGGCGCCTTAGCCACGTCTGACGGCGCAGTGGCGATTGGCAATCTTAACGTCGCAACCGGCATCGGTGCGGTGGCGTTGGGCAATGGCTCGATCGCCAGCGCCGATGGCGCGGTCGCCATTGGTCCGGGCGCATTGGCTGAAGAAGTAAACCTTATCGCTCTGGGGAGCTCAATTGGGAGAGTGCGCGCTCCGGGCATTGTCTCGGAGGCGAGCCGCGCGGCGCAGCAGGGCGCGCTCCGCTTTGTAACCACCGACGCGTTCGGCAATCTTGGCTCGGCCGATCTCAACCTAAACGGTCTGCTCGCGCTCGACAGCCGCGTGGTGGGGCTGGAAGCCAACGTCTTCCGCATTGATCGAGCGGTGGAGCGCAATCGCCGCTTCGCCAATGGAGGGATCGCTGCGGCGATGGCGTTGAGCGGCACGACCATCATTCCCGACAAGGACTGGTCAATGAGCTTCAATCTCGCGACCTTCGAGGGTGAGCAAGGCTTCTCCACCTCGATCGTCGGACGCGTGACTGAGAGCGTCTACGTCTCGGGCGGCATCACCGGTTCGACGGTCAACGGTACCACCGCTGGACGCGTCGGTGTCGCCTTCGGGTTCTGACGTGACCATCAGAACCCGGCCTGGGCACCGGCATGCACCCCAAGCCCCGGTGCCCAGGTTTGCGGCTGCAGAGATTTGAGTAGCGGTGAATTTTCACCGCTAGGGCTTCGGGTCGCAGCCCGGACGGGGGCGTCGCTAAAGCGGCGCTCCCGTTTTCCCCAATATGACTAGAGTCTGAAATTGGGTCGTGAGCTGACCAGCCGCTTTCGGCTGCCATGTCTCACCCCCAACTCAAGGCCGATTGAGCGTGTTCACGTTGGCAAGAAGCGCCTAAACCACCTAAAACAACAGAGGTGAAGAGGCATGCATGTTCGTCCGATGATTACAGCAATGGTGGCGGTTCTGTTCAGCGTGCCCGGCTCTGCCGAGGATTTGGTTCAGCCTGCTGCTGAGGTTGGAGCCGCAACCATCCCAACGGGTGAAACTGTAACCTACACGTTCAAGCCAGACGGCAGCGGCCCGTTTCCTACAATCCTGTACCTGCAAGGTTATCCATGTCGCACCGCTGCACCGGAAGATGAGAGGAACTCTGCTCGGAAGAGGATGATCACCGCGTTTGTCGAGGCGGGCCACTTGGTGCACATCGCTGAGAAGCCAGGACTCGGGGGCGGTCAATCTTCCGCCGCGTGCAAAGACCTGACATACAGTGAGGAGGTTGCAGCCTTTGACCAAGTGCTTGATCAGCTTCAGCAGCGTCCGGACGTTGATTCCGAGAACCTGTACATCTTTGGGCACTCGATGGGAGGACAGACAGCGCCGCTCATTGCAAGGAACCACAAAGTAAAGGGCATCATCACATACGGCATTCACGCCAAACCTTGGTTCGAGTTCATGATCGACATCACACGAGCTCAAGCCGAACGGATTGGAATCGATCCAGCTGTGGCAGACGAGGAAACACAGGCGATAATTCCCTTCTTGTACGATCTGATGATCCTAAAGCGTGATTGGGACTATCTTTCGACAACGCACAGTGAGGCGTTGGCGACTGGCGTGTTCCGTGCAGACGGAGAGTATCTCAACGGGAGGCACTACACCTTTTGGGCGGATCTGAACGATGCGGACTTCGCAAAAGCTTGGTCAGGATATGACGGACGCGTTCTGGCCATGTACGGCGAATACGATATCGCCTCGATTTCTGACGAAGGTGCCCAGCGGATTGCAGACATAGTCAACTTCAGCAACACAGGTCGCGCTCAAGTTCAAGTAGTACCGAGGACTGGCCATGGCTTTGCAACGATCGATGGTACATTTGAGGACTATTTAGCCCAACGATTTGGGGTAGATTGGTCTGGCTCAGTAGAGGCTTCGATGTTCAACCAAGACGTAGCTGATCGGATGATTGGTTGGATCGAAGGCCAATAGCTCAGACTTCACTAGTAAGCAGCGGGATGCCTGTAATTGGGTCGTGAGCCGACCAGCCGCTTTCGGCTGGTAGCAAGGCGAAGCGGTCAGACTGCTGCTAGGATGCGCTGTGAGCCTGCCTGAGGGCAGCTATTGGGGGTGAAAGCGGACTTTTCACGTCAACCAAGGACAGCGGTAGAGCATCTACAAATGCGAGAGAAAATCGCGAGGATGAAGCACAAGGTCAAAGGGCTTTTGGAGCTTACCAGGTTTGAATGTGCGATCACTCTGATTGGATTATGTAACAAGCGATCTGGCGCATGAAGTGTTATCCGGATGACGCTAGTAGTTTGTAGACAGCTGAGGAGCTCAGATGCGAGAGGCAGATCTATCGTCTCCGATGTATGTTTTGCGTAACGACATGGCGAGGCTCGGCACTGAGCTATCGGACGCCCAATGGCAGGAGTTTGCCTCCAGCTGTCACGAAGTCAGCATAGACCAACGTGATCTCGTTTTCGAAGGTGAGGCGAAGCGAGATGCACTGCTGTTTATAACAAAAGGTATCGGCGCATCACAGTTTGTCTTGCCCGACGGGCAAGTCGTAATCTCCCGCTTTTTCGAAGCCGGAGATCTATGCGCTGTGGTCCAGTTCACTCATATGGGAGAGTTGACCGAGAACGCCATCGTGGCCGTTACCCCTGTCGAGGGCGTCATGATCCCATTGGAAATCTGGAAATTTGAGCAGTTCGAAGGCGAACTCATGGGCAAGTATGCGCGCCAGAAAATGTACCATCAGCACCTCTCGGAAATCGACATAATGCACGTCAAAACTGTGAACCGAACCGAGGTGTCGTACGAATTTCTCAAGGAGCGGCATCCGACCGTGCTAGAAGCCGCGCCACAGACGATAATCGCCCAATTTTGCGGCATTACGCCGGAGGGGCTCAGTCGCTTTCTGCGGAGCTATCCTGGCCGATAGGTCCAAGGACGGACTCGGCGGCCTTCTGGTTCGGCGCGATGTACTCTATTCTCAGTCTGCTCGGCTTACAGTCTTAACTCAGGTCAAGGGTCAAACCCTTTCGAGTATGCAATCCTATCCATGAGGATTCGGGACTCCTCAGGCCAGTTGGATCGCTGGCCAATACAGCATGAGGGAAAGCTGTGATGGAAAATTGGACGGAGATAAGAACGGCGTTTTTGCTGGGGGAACTCGGGACCGTATCAGCAACTGCGGACACAATAGGTGTGCATAGAGCAACGGTCGTCAGGCGGATCGAGTCTCTTGAGGCTCGCTTGGGTGCTAAGTTGTTTCAACGCCATCTGAAAGGCTACACCCCGACCGCCCTTGGCGACAGCTTGATCGAGGTGGCAAAACGATCGGATGATGGTTTCCGATCGCTTTTGTCTAAGGCTCGAGGGAATTCGCAACCTTTTGACAGCGAACTTGTGGTGTCGAGCCCTATGCTGCTGGACCATTTTGCGTTCGCGGCTATTCGGGCCTTCAAACGTAGCGACCCGAAGGTTTCCGTTCACTTCCAAGCAAACAATGAGGTCCCCAAACTTGAATATGGCGACGCAGATGTCGCGCTGACTTTTGGCGAACCACCAAGCAATCCAGATTACGTCGTGATCCTACTTGGAAAACTCCGTCTTGGCCTGTTTCGATCGATGCACACCTATCCAGAGACACATGAAGATGTGGGGACTGCGGACGCGCTCGCGGAATTCATCAAATGCGACTTACCTGTCTACGGTGAGGAAGTGTCAGAATGGGTCGACCAGAATGTTGATGACGGACATATCATCATGACTTCCTCGTCAGCTGAAAGCGCGAATGATGCTGTGCTCGCCGGGTTGGGAACTGGATTTCTCCCATATTTCCTTGGACGAAGTGTGACTTGGCTGAAGGAAGTTGCAACGCCCGATCCTGCTTGGAGAGTGCCGGTCTGGATCGTGACGCATGTCGATGTTCACCGAACTCCAAAGGTCCACAGCTTCCTACGAAGCTTGAAATCGGTTCCCAGAGTGTACGCCAACACTGGACGTGCTCTCGATGGCCGCGGTGACTCAGACCAAAGTCCTGAGACTTCGAACGGAACCGAAACTGTTTCGATACCTGCAGAGTGAACCAGGAGCCCAACACTCTGCACTTTGCGGTCTCCATTGATCGACTGACAATCTATGCTTCGGTTCGAATTGGTCTGGATCGCGTTGCGTAAATCAGCACAGTGACGAGCGTTCCGGTTACCACAAGGAAAACCAAGACATTCGCATTCAGACCGAGCAGCGTGTCTTTGTATCCGTCATGGTCGACCAGAGCCCCCCATAAAAGGGAGTGCTTAAAGCCGCCAGCCAGAAGCCCGAAGCGAACAACAGCCCCACAACGCTTGGGACAATCAGTTCGTCATGTACCCACGCCCTGAACAAGCTGAAACCAGCGATGCAAGCGCCGCTGAATAGCAGCCAGGCGCCGTGCATGCGGGCGTGAGGGCTCCAATCAGGACTGAAAAGGTGGGTGTCTTTTAGATCGGCGACAACAGGCGCAAACCCATAAGCTGCGGTCGCGAGAGTCAACGCACACTTACTAGGAAGACGCATTGAAAAGTGTATCGCATGTCTCCCGCTCATTTGTCTGCTCAAGATAGCCTGATGCCGAGCTCAGTGCATGCGGTTCGAAAGCAGCCCGAGCAATTGGTCACGATGGATCACTACCACGATTGCGCAAAGCCCTGCCAAGATCAGCGCAGGAACCGCTGACGGGCCAATGACAAAAACATGGAAAAGCGCGCCGCATATCATCGTTATCATCAGCAGACCGGCGCCGACGGCTTGCATTCTTGGAAACCAAAGAAGTGCGGCCGAACCTAGCTCAACAAATGCGGTAACGTATCGGAACCACTGTCCCCACCCAATGGCCTCAAACGTTTCAACCATCATAGAAAGCCCCGCAAGCTTCGTGCCTGCAGCAGCCATAAAAACAAGTGTTAGAGCGGCCCGCAATGCCAGGCTCATTCCAGAAATTAGGGTCAAATCCAATCTCCCATAGCGCCAATTCACCTGCTGATCGCGAAACCAAACGCCAAAATCCCTGAGTCACACAAAGCGATCATTCTTTTGTCCTCCTCAGTGCAGCAAGTCGCGGTCAAGGTCTCCCTTTCAGCGGCCCGCTATTGCTTCTCGGGATAGATGAACTGCGCTTCCTCGAAGGAAACCAGATCGGGCCTGTTCGAGTTCTTGAAGCGGAATAGATCGCGAGCAACTCGGGCGACCACTTCAGGCGCCTCAGTGTGAATGAAGTGATTAGCGTCGACGATAACAACCCGGCCGTTGGGCAAGAGCTCCGCTGAACGGTAATACTCTTCCGGCTTTTGAGCCGGGTCGCGTGATCCTTGCATTATGACGACAGGCATCGTCATCTTCGGCACAGTGTTCGCCATGCGGAACTCGCGTTCGATATCAAAGTTAGTGCCTTGGAATGTGCGCGCCGAGGCTTCTGGGGTGCCGACAAAACCCCATTCCCACTCAAAGCGAGCGAGCTCTTCCTCGGGCACCTCAACCGAAACGTAATTGCCAGCGTACAGGCTGCGCATGAAATCCTCTCCGCGGTGAAACTCAGGGGTCGTCATGGCTTCGTGATCGGGCCTGGGAAGTCCATGCGGCTGATCAAACGATTGCTGGGTTCTCAGGAATGCGAGAATGCGATCGGACATGCCATCGCTGGCGATGAGGTGATCGCTAATGACGCTACCCCGATCATGTGTAATCAGGTTGAAGCGCTCGACCTGGATTGTATCGAGCAATTGAACGAGGCTGGCTGCCACAGCCGGATAGCTCACATCCAATTCGGGGCGCTTGTCTGATTGCCCGTACCCAGGTGTATCGACAGAGATGACATAGTAGTCTTTGGCCAGATCAACCATGACATGTCGGTATGCATACCATGTGTCCGGGTGGCCATGGATCAGTAGCACCACGTCTTTTTGACGGTCGCCTGCGCTGACAAAGTGCCAAGTCGCACCGCCAGCATCGACAAACCAATGTGCCCCGAAGACCCCTTCGCCAAGATACTCGAGCTCTCCGTGACGATTTACAGTGCCTTCAGGCGGCTTAGCTGCTGGATATCGGTCGGTGTCGTCCACGTAATAGGGAAATGGGTACGGCTCGTAGGAGTTTGGCGTCCACGAATGCGATGGCTCGGCTCCTGTCTCATTGGCACTCGCTAAGGCCGGGCTCAGAGCGGCGCCACAGACCAAAGCCACAGAGGCAAGAGCACTAAGGATCCGTGTTATCGCCATAAAAGACCTGCAGGTCTAAATGCGAACATGGGTCAGAGACTCTTTGGATCGACGGGATTGGTTCCCGCCTTCAGCTCAGAGGGGTCATCGATGCCGTCTCCGTCAGAGTCCGCTTTGTAAGGGAAAGTCCCTCTCTCGGCCTCTTCAGCGTTGCTCAGCCCATCGCCATCGATGTCATCATCGACGCTATCGTCGATCCCGTCGCGATCAGTATCAGCCCACTTGCTCGGGTCGGTCGGGAAGCCATCGAAGGCATCCTCAACACCGTCGCCGTCTTCATCGACTGCAAGCGGGACGTGGACGCCAATCCATTCGCTTATGCCATCGGCGACGTCACCGGCGAAAAGCTCGCCCGCCATGAACGCGTTGAACTGGCTCATGTGATAGGGGCGCTGTTCGTTGGGTAATCCCGAATGCACACCCGGGTTCCATCCAGCTGGCCCCAAATACCTGAGCGCCCAGGACATACTCTGCTGGTCCGTAACCGTTCCTTGCGACTGCATCACTGTTGACAGCCAGGCAGTCAAAATCAGGGTCGCCATCACCTCCTGAATGACCTCGTCGGAATGGTGGCGTCTCAGTTCCTCAATATGGGCAGCAGTTGTTCGAGTAGGCGTCCTGCCGGCATCGCGAGCGAGACGAAAAGCTGCTTTCTCCGCGTCGGAGAACAGATCCGACCTTTCAAAGTCCATCAAATCCCGGATCTTCGCTGCGACCTGAGGCAACTCCTGGGGTGGTACCTCGTCGTAGAGGTAGTCATCCTCGATCTCCTGGAAGACGCCAAAGGCTCCGTGGACTTGGCAGTGCACGCAGCCGCTCGCGAGCTGGTAGATGAAGAAGAGAGACCACTTCATCTGCAGATCGATCGTCCGATCCCTTTGAAGCAGGTAGGCATCCATGCCGAGCGTCCCCAGACCACTCTTACGGCTCCAGGAATTGTCCAGCTTATGGCGCTCGCTGTAGGGATAGGTTGTCTGGGGAACCGTTGCCGGCTCAAAGAAAGGGTAATCATAGGCCTCGACATTGAAGCGAGGGGTGTCGGCCGGTGGTTGGTTCTTCGAATTGGCCGCTGGATCTTCCCAGCGGAGATACTCGGCGGGGTAAAAGTCGAACGGCTCTGCAACGCCATCCTGATCGCCATCGAACGTGAGCGGTGACACATCGTAGCCGGTGATTTGATTGAGAAAGTCCGTACGCAGCCTTGGCGCTCGCGCAGTAAGATCAGAGGGCACCCAGCTGGCGACGAATTCGTCGTGCAGGTCATCAACCATTGCTCCGACAAACGGATTGCTGCGCTGCTCTTCTGGGCCACTTGCATTGTGCCCAAGCTCCCATCCAACCGAGGCAAGGTTGGCCGTTGCCCAATCAATCGTCTCTTGATCAGTCGCGATCGGCAAGAGCCTGTCATGCACGGCCATCGCGGCGTTAATCCCGGTCAACTCGAAAAGCTCGACAATCTGGCGGTCAATATAGTGCCTCCGCAAGGAGGCGTGCGTGTCAGCCGTCACACGAGTGGGCAGTGTCGCTGCAAAGTCCAGATAGTCGAAAGCGGCTCGAAGCCTCGGGTCGTCGATCGCGGCTTTATAGTCGGTCGAATAAATGGCGACGATCTCTGTGACGGGTGTTCCAAGCTTTGAGAGTTGGTAGGCGCTGCGGGCTTGGTGGTGGTTACTTCCGGCCCGGATCATCTGATACAGCGTCAGCTTCCACTTGGTCTCCGCGGTGAACATCGCATCACTGTGAATCATAGCATCGGCGATCAGAAGATTCTCATAGAAGTCTCTGATGTTGCTGACATCAATCTTATGCCGATCATAATAGCTCAACTCCACGTCGCTGGCCGGGGGTGGCGGGGGGTTGTTCGCAAGAGCGGGGGCGACCACCGCGGTCTGGCAAAGCAAGCCTGATGCGATGAAGGTGGTAAGGCGTTTCATTGGCCGTTCTCCTGGAACAACTTCACGAACATGCCGTTCGCATTGGCAGAGTGAGTGGGGACCTGTTGCAGGACATCCCAGTGCTCCTCGACCCGGCCATCAGGGCCAAAGAAATACATGTCGACCGCAGCCGTCCCGAGGTCATCCGGCTCTGCGTTGTCGACGTTTCGGAAGTTGACATGGGCCATGGCCCAGTCACCCACGACGATGATCTTATGGATATCGATCTTGACGTCGTACTGGGCGACTGAAGAGGCAAACAACATGGCGATAGGGTTTCGGCCGTTGGGCAC
>JBCCKJ010000003.1:0-32838 GCA_039027455.1 Pseudomonadota bacterium
ACGAGTTGGTCGCGAGATAGGTCGTGCCGCTCGAAGACAGCGCTTCAAGCTGACCCACCGTGGCGGCGTCGGTCGCGGCCGTGCCGTCGGCGACGTTCACGATGCGGCGCTCCGAACCCGATGCGCCGACCGAGACCGTATCCGCCTCATCAGCCACAGAGCCCGCGCCCAATGCCACCGAGTTATTGGCGGTTACAAAGACGTCGGCGCCCAGAGCAAGCGACCCCGTTCCCAGCGCATCGGCTCCATTCCCGAGCGCTATAGCATCCTCCTGGCTAGCGTTCGCGGATTGGCCGACCGCGATAGCGCTTGTCGCCGACGCCACCGTGCCGCTGCCGATCGCAACAGATCCGTTTCCAAACCCATCCGCTTCGGCTCCTATGGCAACAGCTTCGATGCCCGTCGTATCACTGCTCGACCCTATGGCCACCGAGAGCCGTCCTCGCGCGTTTGAGGAGAAGCCTACAGCGACCGTGCTTTGCTCAGCGGCAGAGGCGGATCGTCCGATGGCGATCCCATCAGCACCCGCAGCGCTGGCTGAACCGAACGTAGAGTTGATTACAACGTAATCGCTGCTGGCAAAGCTCGCCGCGCTCACCGCGCTGTTGAGCTGTCCCACCGTGGCCGCGTCCGTGTCGTTCGTCCCGTCCGCGAGGTTAACGATCCGGCGTTGGATGGCCGGAGTGTCATCGTCAGGATCGTTTGGTGTGCCAAAATCATCGAGAGCGCGACCAACCGATATTGTGCTCGCTTCGTCCGCGACGGATTGAGCGCCCAGCGCGACCGCATCATCGGCCGTAGCGCTTGTGAGTTGTCCGAGGGTTATGCTTCGGCTGCCTGTGGCCCATGAATTACCGCCGATAGCAATGTTCCCTGTCTGCGAAGCCGTCGAAAACGCGCCGAGAGCGACAGACTGGGCGCCGGAGCTGGCTGTGCGCACGCCAAGCGATACACTCGCACCACCTGTCGCCTCACTTAACGATCCAACGGCGACAGATTGCGAACTCGAAACGAGGGCTCTGGGGCCAAGTGCAACGGACTCAACACCACTGGCGTCGGTCCGGTTGCCGATAGCAATTGAATTGGATCCGCTCGCGCTGGCGGCTGCGCCAGTGGTGTTGACCACCACGTAATCGCTGCTCGCAAAGCTGGAGCCGCTCACACCAGCGATAGCGGTGTTGAGTTGCGCAAGGTTTACCGCATCATTGTCTCCCGTCGCATTAGCAACATTGACGACACGTCGCTCTGACCCGCTCGCGCCGACTGATACTGTGTTTGCTTCGTTCGCGACCGCGCCGGCCCCCAGGGCGACCGCATTGGCGGCACTGGCCGCCGCGTCCGAACCCAGCGCGGTGGAGAGCGCTCCAGTCGCTGATGCACCGGTCAAGTCATTGTTTCCATCGCCCCCGAGCGCGGTTGCGCCAGTCGCGTCCGCAATCGAGACGCTCCCCAAAGCCAGCGAGTTATCACCAAGGGCGCGCGCAATCGTTCCTACCGAAGTTGCTTGAAATCCTGTTGCGCGGCTAACCGAACCAAGGGAGACCGCATCAAGTCCAGATGCTTGTGTGGCAAACCCGATCCCGATTGCGTTGCTCTGACTCGCGACGGCGGATTCTCCGATAGCGACCGCGCTAGTCCCGGTGGCGCTCGCCGCTGTGCCGGTTGAGTTGACGGCGAGATAGACGCTGCCGGGTGTTACACCTGAAATGGCGGTGTTGAGCTGCCCCAAAGTCGCCGCGTCGCTGTCGTTTGTGCCGTCCGCCACGTTGACGATCCTACGTTCCGAGCCGCTCGCGCCGACCGAAACCGTGTTGGCCTCATCCGCCACAGAGTCTCTGCCGATCGCGACCGAGTTTGCACCGCTGGCCAAAGAGTCATTACCGATTGCCATCGCGGATTGTGCAGTGGCTTGAGCTTCGAATCCAATTGCAGAACTGCTATTGCCTGACGCCAGTGCGCTTGTGCCAAAGGCCTGAGCCGCTTCGCCGGTTGCGTCTGCGTTGGCACCGAGCGCGGTGGCTTGGAGATTGGTGGCCCCGGCTCCTGCGCCGATCGCTGTTGTGGCAATACCGCTGGCGACACTGCTACCGCCCAGGGCAACGGCCGATGACCCACTTGCCTGCGCAGTAACGCCGATAGCAACGTTGCCTTCGTTGCCGGCTGCCGCTCCAGTCCCAATAGCGACACTGGCTGAGCCACTTGCATTCGTATCGCTTCCGACCGCGATCGCCGTTATGCCGCTCGCCGAACTGGTGACGCCAATGGCCGTGGCCGATGAGTTGCTTGCAGACGCACCAAATCCAATAGCGGTAGCACCGCTGCTACCGGCTGCAGTGACACCACCTATAGCGATAGCTTCGTCACCGGTTGCACTCGCGCCGGCGACAACCGAATTGACTTCCACATAGTCTCGGCTGTCGAAGGTCACCGCGCTGGCGACCGCGTTCAGCTGACCGAGATTCACGGCGTCGGTGGTCGCCGTGGCATCGGCGACGTTGACAATGCGGCGCTCCGAGCCTGTCGCGCCGACCGAAACGGTATCAGCTTCGGTAGCTTGCGAGTTGGCTCCCAAGGAAACGGAGTTTAAAGCCAAAGCATCGGCGCTCAGGCCGATGGCCACGCTGTTCCCGCCGGACGCGACTGTGGTGCCACCAATTGCCACACTTGCCTGGCTGGACGCATCGGCGAACGCGCCGATCGCGACCGCCTGAATGTCAGTGCTGTCGGCCCCGATGCCGAAAGCGATGCTTGCAGCTCCTGATGCGTCACTGGCCAAGCCGATCGCCATGGCCTGACTGCCGGTCGCTGCTGCTCTCGCTCCGAATGCGAGGCTGTCGCCGGTGCTCGCCACGCTTCCTTCTCCAATTGCAATCGCATCGCTTCCCGTTGCGCTGGCGGCGGTGCCGTCCGAATTGATCATGAAATAGGTTGTGGCTTCACTAATCGCCGTATTGAGCTGATTGGTTGTTGCTGCGTCGACGGTCGCGGCACTGATAGCGGTGTTGACTTGTCCCACTGTCGCTGCGTCACTATCGGCTGTGCCATCCGCAACGTTGACGATGCTACGTTGAAAGTTGCTACGGCCCACCGAGACTGTGTTGGCAACGTCAGCCTGCGAGGATGACCCGAGAGCAACGGCGCCGCTCGCGCTTGCCGTTGCTCCTGCTCCCAAAGCTGTGGCACTCGTCTGAGACGCATTCGCGCTGGTGCCAATCGCTGTAGCCGAAGTCGCAGTGGCGAATGACGATACGCCAATTGCGGTGGATTGCTGGCCGGTCGCGCGCGACAGGGCGCCAACAGCGGTCGCGCTGTTTTGATTGGCTATCGCGCTGGCGCCAATACCGGTGGCAAGAGCTGAGCCAGTTGCGACTGCATTGGGCCCGCACGCAAGATTGGTGTCTTCGCCATTGTCATCGGCACCACCGTCCGTGTCCCTATCGTCGTCAGCGAACCCGTTTCCGGTGGTGTCAAGCAGGCATGTCTCGGCGGCCGCCTGCGATGGAAGAACGGCGTTCGTTCCGGCAAGGCCGAACACGATAGCGGTCGAAATAAGATACTTGGTCTTCATGGTCCCTAACCCCTGCTTTGATCTTCAAACGCGGCTTTCATTGGCGCGCTGCAAAGGGGCTACGAAGGCAATCGTTAAGGGAAAATCCGAGGAAGGTGCCTTCCCTTCAGATTGAGACGTCTGTTACCAAAATCCGAGACGGCAGTTACAATCGGCGGCAACACGCAGAGCCGAGCAGAAGGGTCGAGGCCAGCAAATGGCAATGGAAAAACACTCATTTCACTCTGAAAAACGGCTTTTGGCCTGCACTCCAATTTAAGCGCGACTATTCCTCGAATGAATGACCAATCCGAAAAGCCCCAAGTCATGCGAATTGACACAAGGGCAATGACACCAGAGCAAACAATCGCAATGGCTCACGCCTATCTCGGCAGCGAGTTCCGATCTTCGCCCCTGCCCGGCGATCCCCCGAGAATTGGCGGAGCGGGAAACTTGTGGGTCCTTGGCAATATGTCCGCAGCGGTTGATTTTGATATTAGTGCCAGACTTCAGCGCCGCTGCGAGCGATCGCTTGCTGACACGGTTCGTTGCCGGGTGATCACAGCGGGACGTGTCGATGGTGTTGTCGAAGGGGAAGTGGTGCGCTTGCGGCCTGGCGATGTCGTCATTGAAGCGAGCAATATCAGCTTCTCGCTCGATCTTGACGACTTTGGCTGCGATGTTGTCGGTATATCAGTCGCGGATATCGGCCACGAGAGGGTTAGCGATCTGACGTATAGCATCATCCCGCGAGGCACTCCCGAAGCGGTTCTAATCGCCGCGTCGATGCGGACCTTTTTTAAGCAACTGAGTACTTGTGATGCTGCATCTGCCGAGCGGCTAGCTATTCTAATACGCGCGCTTGTCGAGCGTCAGTTGGACAATATCCTACATGAAACAGAGGAAATCCCTCTTCGCGTTCACGGTGGGAAAGAACTGATGCTGCGGTTTATCGAAGCAAACCTTTCAGACCCAGGCCTTGGGGTCGATCATCTGGTTGACGCTTTCGCGACCTCTCGAGCAGTTGTGTATCGGACGTTGGATGACCAAGGCGGGATCGCTCGACATATCGCCAATCGCCGCCTCGAACGGGCGCTGAGCAGGCTTATTTTCGATGCCGCCGAAGTTTCGATCGGCGAGGTGGCAAATTCGGTGGGCTTCACTCACCAAAGTTATTTCGCGAAACTGTTCAAAGATCGTTTTGGTATCTCGCCCAGTCGCGCTCGCGCTGAATTCTCAATAGACGCTCAAGAGTTAGACCAAAAGAGTGACGGCATCCGAATGCGCGAGATCTTAAATCGCTCGGAGCACATACCGGCCGCATAATAGCAATTCGGCTTGGCCTCAGATCTGCCAGCGCTTTCTTCAATGATTATTTAAGGCCGCCTCTCACAAGCTGACGCCCCATCATTTGGAGCCTGCGCCGCATCATGTCGAGCCCAGCAGTATTGCCAGCATGACGTGGCAGGTGGGGGCGGTCGCTCTTAGCTGTGGCCTATGAGTTGCAAATCGAGGGTCAAACCAAGCAGCCCATTCAGGAGTTTCAACCCTTCGCCTGAGGTCATTCGTTTGCTTGTGATGATGTACGTCCGGTTTCCGCTGAGCTTGCGGGATGTCGAAGACCTGCTCTTCGAGCGCGGGATCGACATATGCCATGAGACTGTGTGGTTCTGTTGGAACTGGTTTGGGCCGATGTTCGCAGCCGACATCAAACGGCAGCGGACCAACCGTATGCGAGGCTTCAAGCAGTGGCGCTGGGCTTGGCTTTAGAGCCTTCCCCCGGAAGGCCCGTCGCCTGCGCTCGATGAGATGTTCGTGAAGATCAAAGGGAAAACCCCCCACCTCTGGCGAGCGGTCGACTAAGAGGACGAAGGGCTAGAGAGCTACGCCACCAAGAAACGCGACAAGAAGACCGCTTTGCGCTTCGCGAAGAAGGCACTCAAGCGGTATGGAGAAGTAGAGACCATCACAACAGGCGGCGTTCCATCGTACAAAGCTGCGAAGGATAAACTAGGTAATCGCGAAAAGCACGAGATCGGCCGGCAGGGCTTAGAGCTCCCATCTGCCGTTTCGAAGACGAGAGTGCGTGATGCAGCGCTTCGGAAGGATGAAGTCACTTTAGAAATTCGCTTCAGTTCACCCTAACGTCCACAACTACTTCAACGCCGACCGCCACCTCACCGACAGATAAACACACAGGACCACCCGCTGCGCCGCTCTGGCGGAGTGGCAATCCCCGATGGCCGAAGCCTAGCAAAGGGAAGGGCGCTATACGCTAATCTGAGACGAGTTCGCGTTAGACTGACAACACCCTACTGCCAGTCTTGTTCTCGCCTCTGGTTGCGCCCCAGATGCTCTGCTTTCTTGCCGAATTTGAGTTCGTAAGAAGGCAAGTAAACCGGGGCGGCGCTTTTAAAAGTCGCTACTCTGACGACGCCGTTTGCAAGAGTCCATCGGCCATGACCAGAATTCGATCAGCGGCAGCTATGGTTTCTTGGCGGTGAGCGATAATGATGCGAGTGATCCCCATCGCCGCTATGGCTGCGTTGACCGCCGCTTCATGCTTTGTATCAAGATGGGCGGTGCCCTCATCCATAAACAGGATTTTCGGCGCACGATAAAGCGCGCGCGCCAGCAGGACCCGCTGCTTTTGCCCGCCCGATAGAGTGGATCCCATATCCCCGATCAGGGTCTCATATTGCATCGGCATCGCCGAAATGTCTTCGTGGATCGAGGCGGCAGCCGCGGCCTGGACGACCTTCTGCAAATCGACCTCATCATCAAAAAGCGCGATGTTGTCGGCCAGCGATCCGGCGAAGAGGCTATCTTCCTGGAGGACTGCGGCGATTTGGCGATGAAAACTCTTATAGCCGAAGCGATGCAGAGGAAGCTGATCGACCAGCACTTCGCCCGCCTCCGGTTCAACAAGACCAAGCATGATTTTGAGCAGCGTGGACTTGCCGCCGCCTGATGGCCCAGTGATGGCAACGTGTTCGCCCGCATCGATGACAACATTTACCCCCTTTAGGACCATTGGATCACTTGGAGAGTATCGATAATGGATGTCACAGAGCTCAATCCGTCCCTTTAGATCAGTGCTTGTGTCCGCTCCTATTTGGAAGCTGCGATCGTCTTCGGATAGAGCTATGTCCGAGAGCCTTTCAAGATGAAGTCCAAGCATTTTGAACTGAATAGCCTGATCGATAAGGGCCGCTGACTTGTTCATGAATTGGGTCTTGTAGGCAATGTAAGCAAAAACCATCCCGACGCTGAAACCAGCGCCTTCGATTACAAAACCAACCGCTAGCCAAATCGTGACGATATTCTCGATCCCAAAGATCAGGGTGTTCGCGGCCGACTGCCAGATGCCTATGCGTGAAAGGCGCACGCCCGCGTTTACCGAGTCGGTTAGGCGCGTTTGCCAGAGCGCATGGCGAAGCGTTTCGCGGCCAAACAGGCGCAGCGTTACCATCCCCCGAAGCGTCTCGATCATAGTCGTCTGCTCTTTGCCGGCCGTAATGATCGTGGCTTCTTGCGCCTCGCGCTGAAATGAGAAGCTGACGACGCGAGCGACCGCGTAGAGCGCAAAAGCCACGAGCGCGATGAGCGCGAGCGTTGGACTGTAGAAGAACATAACGGCGAGAGTGAACAGCGCCATTGCACCATCCACCAAGGCGGCGACCGCGCCTTGTGTCAGCAGGCTTTGGATCGGTTGGATCGATTGAAAGCGCGAGAGGACGTCACCCGTATGGCGCTTCTCAAACCACTCGATGGGAAGACGAAAGAGACGGCGTGCAATGTTGCTCGCCAGTCCGTAGCCAACACTGGTTCCGGCGTTGAGGAGAACGAAGGACCTCAGCAAACTTGCCATGACGTTTATGAGCGTAAATAGACCGAAGCCCAAGGCGAGCACCGTCAGTAAGTCGTTGTCCAACGCTGGCAACGCGTTGTCGATGGCGATCTGCATGTAGTAAGGTGACGCAAGCACGAACGCTTGCAGAACGACGCTTAGGATGAGCACTTGGACGAGCGCTCTCTTGATACCCGTCATGCTCTGCCACAATTGTGACAGCTGCAACTTTTCGCGCAGAGTCTGCCGGTCGAAGTCATTACTCGGTCGCAGCTCAAGAGCTACGCCCGTAAAGTGATCGGAAACCTCCGAAAGCGGCATCCAGATGGAACGCCCGTCCGGGTTGTGGATCAAAGCCTTCCCTCGTTGTACCGCTTCGATGACCACGTAGTGGTTCATGTCCCAATGCAGCACCGCCGGAAGATGCAGGTTGGCCAATTCGTCGAGCGGCAGTTTAACAGCTCTGGGTGTGAGGCCGATCTGGTCTGCCAGATTGATAAGGGCGCGAAGCGGAGCGCCGCGCAACGACGGCGAGTAGCGCCGTCTCATTGTGCCCAAATCGATGTCAAACCCGTGATAGTTCGCAATCATGGTGAGGCTTGCAAGGCCACATTCCGCCACTTCGGTTTGTCGAATAAGACGAACGCGCGTACGAGTTAGAAATCCGAGGTCCAGTTCCATCTTACTTGTTCCGCACGGCAAAAAGGGGTTCGAATAGCCATTCGATCAGGGTCTGCTTTTCGGTGATAATCCGGGCGGTCAGCGTCATTCCTGGCACCAGTTTTTCCGCGCGCCCGAAGGCCAGAATCTCGCTGGCCTCAAGGTCCACCGTTACCGGATAGATTGAGATAACGCCGCCATTCGCGCCTGCCTGACTGACCGCGCTGCTCGCTACGGTGCGAACCGTGCCGGTGACGGTGCCAAACCGCTGATAGGGAAACGCGTCGATTGCGAGGCGCACATTCTGACCAGATTTGATGAACCCGATCGCCTGGCTCGGGACACTCAATTCCGCCCGCAACCGTGCCCCATCAGGGATAATCGTCATGATCTGAGTTTGCGGATTGACGCGTTGGCCAGAGCGCATGGTTAAGGCGGTTACCGTGCCCTCCATGGGAGCGCTCAGCGCGTAGGTACGCGCGCCCTTGTTGCCAGCCGCCTGCTGCGCAACTTGCGCGCGTGTCGCGGCGATGGTCGCCGCGTCGCTCTGCGCTTGAGCGGCGATCGCTTCCGCCCGGTTCGACAGCTCGGAAAGGCTCGCGCGGCGCGATGTCAGCGATTGCTGCAATTGGGAGAGCTGCTGCTGGCGCGACAACAGCGTGTCTTCCCTCTGTTGCAAGTCTTGCTGGCTGATAAAGCCGCGCTCGGCTACGCTGCGGGCCTGATCAAGGTTGCTTTTGGCCGAGCTAACAAGCGATTGTTGCAGGGTGATCTGCGAGCTAAGCTGGTCAATCTCCGTGCGCAGTCCGGCTTCTTGAACGGCAATCTGGCTCCGCTGCGCAGCCGCCGAACGCTGTGTCGCGCTCAACTGCGCGAGCAAACTCGCATCCTGCTGAACAATCGCTTGCTGAGCCAGCGCCGCTGCGGAAGGGCCCGTCGCGCTGTTTTCTTCGACGCTGATGCTCACCAATGTGTCGTTCCGCGCCACCAGATCACCGTCGCTGACCATGATCTCAGAGATTGTACCGCTGCGGGTGGGAATGATGATCGCCAATCCCTTGTCTGGCACGATCGAGCCCATGACGGTTTCCACGCGAGAATATGTGGCGACCGAGAGGAAGGTGATGGCAACCAGAACGCCACCAAAGATCAAGTATCCGATAACCTGCCATGGCATTGGCACCGCGATCGAGATTTCGCCGGATATGCGATCTTTCTTTTGATTGAGAACCTCGGAACGGAACAATTGCGTCATGCGAGTTTGTGCCTATCCCCAGTGATTGGTGCGCCTACTGTGTGAGATAACCAATCGCGATGGACAAGCGGAATAGTGCATGTGAGTTAGAGCGTTTGATGACCTGCGAGCGCCTGATGGGCTTTGAACAAAGGCGAAATCGAAGAAGGAGGCCCTCCCAGAACTGGAGGGGCCTCCAACTTGGATTGCAAAGCTTTGACAAACCTTACTCGCCGAAGAAAGGATGCGTGCAAACGGTCTTCTCAGTCTTCTGCGTTTCTTCAGAACTCATCGTTACCTCAGTGACAGTCGTGCTGCAGCTCCTTCCCCATACCAGTGTGTATTGGAGGAGAAGCAGGATGGCGATGATCAACGTGACGATCACCGAAATTGGCAAGATGGATCTGTTCATTTGCGTCAGTTGCACACCGTGCTCTCAGTCACCGTGTGGGTGTTCCCATTAGTGGTGGTAGTCGTGGTTGTCGTACAGTCGTCCGTGCTAAGAGTGCCAACGAGGGCCGCACCAGCTGTGGCTAGAGTTCCGACTAGAGCGATGCCAGCAACAATAACGATCGGAGCGACTGCACCATCAACGAATTCTATATCGTTAAAAGTCAAGTCCTCAATGATGTCTGCACGCTTGTCGAGATCGTTGTAATACATGGTCATTGCAATTCTCCTTAAGTGCGCCGGCGCGGGTTACCGGCATGAGTTTCCCCGCTTTCGGAAGCGCCTTGGGGCGCATCCGAAACTCTGTTTCAGCCGCGGCGCGATTAAGCGGCGCGCAAGCTAGATTGGGTGTTGTTTGGCTTAGGGAGCGGTCACCTGATCCGCGGCGCACGCCGATGCGAACGCTGCGGATACTATGGTTGCCGCCCGCCTCAGATTACTCCGCCGTCTGGCTTGGAACGGGTTCGTTGCTGGGTTTGGGAGTGGGCCGCGGAAGCACAACCACAGCCAAAGGCAGAGCCAGAAACGGCACGCCGCCAGCCACGTTCTCGAGTTCGATTTTGTTCAAGGTCTTCATCATTTTTCTCCGTTTTCGAAGCTCTCCAAACGAGCTCATTCGCTCCCAGAACCGCCTTCGAGGCGGTGGGAATGGGGTTTCGCAACCGTCATTAGGTCTGCGATTTCGAATTGGTTTTGTGAGGTCGGATCCGCAGAACAACAGCGCCCTGGCAAACCCGACCTCACGCGCTTTCACAAAGGCCGGGCAGCTTTGGACTAGGAGGGAGCGAGGACTGACCTCCGAAAAGATCAGCCTGCGACCCTAGCTCCCGCTCGCTCTGCGAAGGCGCACCTTTATGAACTGCGGGCTGTCAGTACACCGGCGGGAGTGGTGCGGAATTGCCCAGGCGCCAGCGAGTGATGGAATCGAACTCGTCGGCAAGGTCGATATAGTCCTGAAATGTGGGTTCGGATGGAAGGCCGCCGATACCGCCAACTACAAGATCGATTTCTGAAAGGTCGAGCGCGACCATTTGTACAGTTTTCATTTCAATTCTCCTTCATCAGTGATCAGCCCATTGCTGATGAAAGGAGAGTCGCTGAATCGGAGAATTAAACAATAGATACAACGATCTAGAGCAAATCTTCTAGGTGCATCGAATTAGCCCGACCGTTCTAGAACGTTAGACATAAACACTTCGAGCTAGCTCAGACGTGCAGCCCCCTTGCGATAGTCACAATGTGCTATGGATCACGTCTTGGGCAACGGGCAGGGTATTGCCAGCTGTAGGAGGCTGATAGATTGAGAGTGCAGCGCCAAAACCCATCATCGCCCCCAAGGATGCTGGTCGCGGATGATCATCCGATTTTTCGCGAAGGCATTGCTACGATCCTTAACCAGATCAATCCGGACATTCTTATCGAACATGCGAGCACTTATGACGAGCTCATTGAAGTTGCGCGTGCTGGTAGCGATCCTGCCCTCTTTCTTCTCGACCTTCGTTTCCCGGGGATGGATATTGAGAAAGCGGTTCCCGAACTTCGCAGAAAGTATCCGCTTGGATCCATCGTTATAATCTCAATGGCGGATGATCGGCGTTCCACAGACCACATCATGTCCACCGGCGTCGACGGCTTCATTAGTAAGGCCGCCAGCCAGGATCAGATCCGCGACGGGATCGCGGCCGTGATGCAGGGCGAGTTCGTCAATGTAAGTGTTGCGGGCGGGCTTGAAGGTGCGACGTCGGTATCCCAGTTCTCGCGTTTGACGCCTCGGCAACTTGATGTGCTGCGCTGCATCGCCGAAGGCCATTCAAACAAGCAGATTGCCAGGAACCTCGGGATTTCGCCGTTTACCGTCCGTATCCATGTGTCCGCGTTGCTGCGCGAACTCAAAGTTGAGACACGCACCGCCGCGGCGGCCTTGGCGATCAAATACGGCGCTTAATGGTGTAACGGAGCCGCACGAGGCGGCTCCATTGCACTACCTTTTTGCTGTCGAGGACTTCAGCGGCTTCAGTACGAAAATATGTAAGCCCGAAGGCCCGACGCTATTCGCGCTAGCCTTAGGACGCGCAGTGCCTAAGTCTAAGGGCGCTTCTAAAGCGAAGACGGCGGTGTGTTCGGGTTCCGATTTGGATCCGTCCAAGGGATCCAATTCCTCCACCAATCGTCCGCCGGCGGGATATCTGGACCGCTTGCAGCCGTCACCGCCGTGATCTCAAGATCACTTAGGGGTCTGATCTTCGTATTTTTGGTCATCGTTGTCTCCTAGTCCTAGCGTTGCCACGGCAGTATTCTGCCACGTCCAACATGGGCACCATGCCGCCACCCTATCTGAAAGGCACTAGTCATCCTGCACTAGATCATTTGAATGGCCATCCCTCAGCCGGATCGGATGGCGATGCGAGAAGACATTAGGGCGGAGCGTAGCTCCGCGGCTCGCAGCGGCTTCGTTAAGATTAATGACGGAATTCCAGGCACATTTTCACGTACTGTGTCGGGATGATGACCGGACAATATGATCAATTGGATCCCCGCGACTGAGATGGGCCGGAGAGCATCAATCCGCTGCGCCAAGGTATCTCCGTTACCAAAATCAAAGTCCGTCAAAAGGACGTCATGATCCAGTACTTTGTTTGGAAAACAATCAAAGGCTTCGACCTCACAGCCCCATTGCTCGAGCAACCTCTGTGTCGACCGAAGTGTTTCCTCGTCATCATCAGCGACAGCGACACGCAGCCCCGTTAGCGGGAGTTCTTGAGCTTTGCGCTCGCCAATGAGAGGGGCCCTATTGTCGACCGTCTCTAACTCGGTGATGACCGCTACGGTCCCTCTTCCCTCCTGGGAGCTTAGCACAAAGTTCAGGTTTAGCAGGCGCGCCAGCCGGTTTACTATTGCAAGGCCCAACCCCTTGTTTTCAGAACGCAGAATTGAACTCTCGGACGACCGGTAGAACTCGTTTTCGACGACCTTAAGCTCCGCCTGTGAGATCCCGCGACCGTTATCGACGACATGGAGCGATATGAATTGGCCATTTCGCCGGCAGCCTACAACGACCTTTCCATGCGGCGCATACTTTACAGCGTTGGAAACAAGGTTCTGAAGCATTGTACCAACGAGCACTCGATCGGTCCGGATAACGACACTCGAGGGGATAAGGCGAAGATCCACATCCGCCTGCTGGGCGGCTAAGGCGTTCTGACTATCGATTTCAGCTAGTAGCTCGTTGATCGAGACCGTGGTGATTTCAGTTTGCAGTGTGCCGCTCTCAATGGCCGCAATATCGAGCAGCGCGCGAAACATGCGACTGGCGTTATCAACCGACCACGTGATCTTCCGCACCAACTCAGTCTGGTCTGAAGAGAGTTCGGTCTGGGCGAGCCGCTCAGACAGAAGTCCTATGGCGTGGATAGGCTGGCGAAGATCATGGCTTGCTTGAGCTAGGAAGCGCGACTTGCTTTCTGCTGCGCTGCGATAGGTCTGTATGGCTTCGCGTCCCCGCATCCAAACCTTGCCGATCGCCAGAGTGACGAGGAGAAATACGCCTTGCGACGTCGATTGAAAAATCAATCGTTGTTCTAACGGTATAGTGCTCACGAGGACGAGAATGAGTGTCACCAAAGCGACCAACCGGCCTAGCGGCCGACGCAGAAAGGTCCACGCCATTGCGCCGCCCATGCAAACAAGAAAAGCGGGAAGCCAGCCAATTTTCACAGGAGGACCTGAGGACAAAGTCTGAGCGGCCAAAATGGTCAAAGCTGCTCGTGATGTGTAGTTTCCACCGTTGGGGGTTGCGATGAAGTCACGACTGAGATTGTCGACGTGCGCAATCAGGATCGTCTTGTCACGCAATTCTGCGTTATCAAATTGACCATCCAAGATTGCGACCGCGCTAAGTCTTGGGACCGTGAGAGGATCATAAGCAAGATCGACGTTAAAGACGTTGCTCTGCGGCGCTGATCCGCTCGAAAGGGCCTGAGCGGTTGAGGCGAAGTCTCCCAGTTGGGTGAATATTGTAAAAGGCGATTCGATCGGGGCCGCAAAAGGGAAAGGGCGAAGTGTCATCGCGGTAGGAGTGACATGACCTCGCACAGCTTGATCAAGCTTCGTTGAATCTGACCTTGGGACCTGTGAAGAAGGCGCCGGCTCCCCGGAACCCAAGGCTTTGACATCCTCGGGCGCAAGGTCGACCTCCCAGAACACAGGCGAATTCAAAGTGGACAGAGCGGCCTCCAACTCTTCGCTGCCGGATTCATCCGCGCTGGAGAAGTACTGGTTGCCGACGGCGATTTTGCTTGGGCCTGCCTTAGCCACTTCCGTCAGAACCTTGGCAAGCTCTGAACGTCTCCATTGAGAACCATCCAGCTCTTCGAGTGTGCTTTCGGTGATCGCGACGACAAGGCCATCGCCGGTATAGGGTTTGGTGTTGATCTGCGCCGTTATTCTTTGTTGGAACCAGTCGAAGGGTGCAAATGGTAGGTCGTCTTCGACATTGCCCAACACCACGAAGACTAAGACTAGCAGGGCAAGCCCAAGTTTCTCGCCTCGCGACGGCTTCCTGAGCGAAGACTTGTTCTTGGTGATATGCTGCATTCGAGCCTTGTGGTTATGCTTACCGTAAATGCTGTTGCTTGAGGCATCTCATTGGCGAGCAGCGGTCTTAACATGCGTTTGCACATCATTTCGCATCTGATGCCGCAGCCAAAATGTAATCGGTATCAATAGTCCATAGATCACATGAACTAACTGGGTGCGTTGTTAGGGTATTGCCTAGTCTGACAACATCCGGAGCACTCTTATGATTGGAGCTCGAACTTATCGGGGTCGATGCAAATCAGGTTTGCCATGCCGTCCTCTAGCGCGAAGTTCATGATTGGGCTGTTCGCGGTGCAGGCTTTGCCGTCTTTGGTGAAGCTGAAATCGCGCGTGTAAGTGCCGCGCAACGGCATCGGGTAACTCAGAAAGCGGTCTTCGGCCGGAATGTAGCGGTAGACGCGATCATTCATGGTCTCGTTGATCCACACCTCCTGCGTGACCGGATGAATGGCCAGCGAATAGGGAGCTGGGCGGTGATCCTTTTCAAACTCGGGCATTTTGTGGACTTTGATATCCATTGCATCAGGCTTGATCTGCGCGATCACTCCATCGGTGTAGCCCGTCACCCAGAGTTGGCCCGATTTGTCGAAGCGCAGACGACGAGGCCCTCGGACGGGCGAGTCGTATTCGGTGACCTTGAGCGTTTCAGGATCAACATAGCCAATCGCGTCGCCATAAAGGCGGGCGTACCAGACCTTACCATCGACCGAACTGATATCGATGCCATAGGGCGTTGTCGCGCCCGCGATTCCAACAGGCTTGCGCTGGGGCAGATCGATGAGTTGGACATCGCCGGTCTGAGGGTCCAGGCGTCCCACTTGTTCCGAGCCAGCCAAAGTGAACCAGACGATACCGTCCGCCCCGATGCGCACCGTGTGCGGATAGCGAGCCGGCTCTGGCACGATATAGGATTTGACCCAAGACTGGGTTTTGGGATCGAAGACGCCGATTTCGTCGGACGTCGCGTTAGTGGTGTACCACAATTCGTCTGTGCCCATCGCTAGCGAATGGGGGCCGGGTTTGAAGCTGCGGCTGGTGTAACCGTTGGCGTTTTCGACCGCCGGGCGCAGCGGATCGGGCATTTTCACGTACACGCTTTTGCCGGTTTGCATATCCGTGATCACCATAGCGTCGCCCAAGCGATCCACTGAATAGGATAGCCCGTCTACTTCGCTGATCTCCGCATCATGTGGAAAGATCACATCCTTGAGGGGATATTCGTAGATCTTCGCCATGGTCATCTCGGGGATAACCGGAAATTGCGGGCGCGCGCGAACAGGTTCTCCGTAGGGTCCATCCAGATCGAGCATCGCCGCTCGCCGCGCGATCAGGTCAGCGTCGGCGTTACCCATATAGCCGTGCATTCGCCGAATGGTGGCCGACCAAAGCCCGCCCTCGCGATCCATACGGGTGAACTCATTTCCAAACTGATGGCAGCCCGCGCAGTCCCTTTGGAAACCACTGCGCGAAAGAACGGAGTCGGGATCTTGGTCAAATTCGATCTGATTGAAGTGGAACACGGACGGAAGACTGTTGGATATCTCCTCGTCGCTTTCCATTGCTTCCAGATTGATGTTAAGTTTCACCGCTTCATCGGCGTTAAACGACACGTCGATCGTCTGATCCCGATAGTACGGGACGCGGGTGCGAAGAGCGAGTTCGCCGTCGAGATTGGTTGGCAACTGGTAGAAGCCATCGGCATCCGTGAAGACGCTTTCCGCGATTAAACTGTCGCTGTC
Organism: Pseudomonadota bacterium; assembly: GCA_039027455.1. Lineage (GTDB taxonomy): Bacteria > Pseudomonadota > Alphaproteobacteria > Sphingomonadales > Sphingomonadaceae > Erythrobacter. The sequence continues at coordinate 16,077 of JBCCKJ010000003.1, forward strand.
CTTGATCCGTACCATCACGCCGGAGGCCGGATTGCCATCCGCGTCCGTCACATGGCCAAACAGCAGATGTTCTTCAGAAAACTGGCTGGTTTGAACCCCGATATTGTCGCTTTCGGGCGCGCAGCCCGCGGTCGCTAAACCCAGCGACAAACCCACGATACGCAACCGCATTGTTACCTCTCCGATCCCCAATTTATACCTAAGAGTATAATTAAAGGGGATACGAGCGCAAGATACTCAAACGCGTTCTAACACTGAGGTTGTACGAAATCAGCTGAGGGCAGCGCCGCCTCTTATGCCTTTAGATGAGCACAAGAAGGCAGGGCTTTTCCCGCAGTCACCCGCCCCAATCAGACCATGATTCGAACGCTGTCAATTGCTCGCTCTGGCGTACGATTTGAAACATGTTGCGAAATCACTTATTGTAATATAACACGTTTTAATTCGTGACTCCAAGGTGAGGGAGGATATCATGTCACTGTTCCGCTACCCGCTCAAAACCGACTGGCCGTTTTACCTTCTGGTGGTTGGCTACCTGTACACGATTGGTCGAATGACTCTCTCGCTGTGGTTTGGCGATGGCATCAACGTTTTCGCGACGTACAGCGACGCCGTAGCGCTGGATGCGGTCGTGCTGGATGCGAACAAGGTCTATTGGACCAAGTCGGGCTTTTTGTTCAGCTCGCTGCTTCTGATCGCCCTCAATCTGGATGTGCGCGCCGCCTTCGGGATCGCGGCAACCTTCTGGGCTACGGCGATCATCGTGATTTTCGGCGCGACCACACTTCCCGTGATCATGTCGCTTGTGAACGGCCTCGTTCTGGTCGGCCTGCAGGTCTATCGTGGTCAGGTTTTCGCTCCGAAGCTCCCTACGGGAGCCGCTCCCGGCACGGAAATGGTCGGCTCGCCGGCCGGCGTAACCTAAAGCGCGGCGACGGAGGGGGAAGACGCGATGAGGGTTGATCCGGATACAATTCAAACCAAGGAGGTCCTTGATTGGAAGGGCCTCCATCTTCTCAACTTTTCGCAAAGCAGTTGCTCTCAAAAGGTGCGCATTCTGCTTTCCGAAAAAGGCCTTACCTATCGCTCGCGCGAAGTCGATCTCAAGGCCTTGGAGCACACAAAGCCGTGGTATCTCGGAATTAACGCTCGAGGCGTGGTCCCCGTCCTGGTTGACGGTGGCGACGTCCACATCGAGAGCAACGACATCCTCGCTTACTTAGAGGAGCGTTATCCCAGCGAGCATAGTTGGATACCCGAAGGCGCTGAGGAACTTCAGATTGCTAGTGAATTGTTGGCGCTTGAAGAACGGCTCCACACCCATCTTCGCTCCATTACCATGGGGTTTATGGCCCCAAAGAAGATGATGGAGAAAAGCGAAGCTGAGCTCGACGCTTATCTCGCCAATGGGCCCGATGATCCCTACCGTCTTAAACAGGTCCAATGGTGGCAAGAGTTTCGCGTTAAGGGCATAACCAGCGGACAAGCGCAGGACGCGGTGCGCGCGTTTTATTCAGCGTTTTCGCGGTTAGACGAGCTGCTAGCGGATAGGGATTGGCTCGTCGCCCATCATCCAACCATTGCCGATATTGCGTGGTTCATTAATCTTCATCGACTGGCCTTAAGCGGCTATCCGCTGACCGAGCATCTGCGCGTCGACGATTACTATCGCCGGATGCTGGCTAGGCCGGCTTTCCAGAACGAGATCAGTAAGGGGCCATTGCCACTTCGCTTTCTGGCGCCTGTTTACCGCGCTTTCCGCCGCTTGAGTGGAACGAACCTGAAGCCTGTTTTCGCTTCGGTTTTTGTCGACCGATCAACCGATCGGCTCAGCGAGATAGCCTCATGATAAAGACTCCCTCCACATGCACAGACGTTCTCATTGTCGGCGGAGGCCCTGCGGGTCTCATCATGTCGCTGTGCCTGGCGAAAGTCGGCGTGGCGAGCGTTATTCTTGAACGAAACTCCGGCATTAATGAGCATCCCAAAGCGCACGAGCTTAACGCCCGTTCGATGGAAATCCTCGCTATGCTCGGCATTACTCTGGATGAGCTGGCCGTGGAGGCCTCGCCGCCTGAGGATGGGTGCCGAATTGCGTTCTCCATGCGGATCGCGGAAGAGTTTAGCAGCATCGATCTGCTCAAGGATGTCGAAGACCCAGAGAAATACGAGCGCCACCTCGCAGGTCCGCTCCCTTATCTCAACATCTCGCAAACCGAAATCGAGCGTATTCTCTTCGCGCGTGTGCAGGCCGAACCGCTTATCGATCTTCGGCTTGAACACCAATGGCAATCGCATTCGGATGAAGGCGAAACCGTCCGGTCGGTTGTTCTTGATCGCCAAACCGGCGAGGAATCAAAATTTGAAAGCCGTTTCCTGATCGCGGCCGACGGCGCTGGCAGCCGCATTCGTAAGGCGCTGGGCATCGGGATGACAGGGCCGGACAAGCTGCAGGACCTCATCGGCGTGTGCTTCGAAACGAGCCTGCGCCATTTGATCCACAAACCCGCCAAACTGTATTGGGTTCTCGAGCCGGATGCGTTTGGCACTTTCATTGCCCACCACATCGATCGGCGCTGGGTATATCATGTGCCGATTTTTGAGCCGTACGAAAGCGCTGAGGACTACACCGAAGAGGTCCTGGTCGCCCGGATCGAGCGCGCGCTGGGCACCAGCCACAGCGACATTGAGATTAAGTCCTCAAGCGTGTGGCGTATGACTATGCAGATCGCTGATCGTTGGCGTCAAGGATCGGTCTTTCTGGTTGGCGATGCCGCGCACCGTTTCCCACCGACCGGTGGTCTTGGTATGAACACTGGCATCGCCGATGCGCATAACCTGGCGTGGAAGCTGGCCGCCTGTTTGAAGGGCGGCGCGGAGCCGGTCTTGCTGGAAAGCTACGAGGCTGAGCGCCGCCCAGTCGCGGTGCGAAACGGCGAAGAAAGTCTGATGAATTTTGAACGCCTGTTCGATGTGATCACGTCGATGGGATCGCCACGAAATGGCGCAGAAATGATGGCGCGCCTCAAAGGCAGTGCCCTATTCAAGCTTTTGCCGAACGCATGGGGTGAAGCGCTTATTCGTCGTCTGCAAGCGGCGGCCAGCCGCAAGGTTCGCGCCAACTTGGCTAATCCTGACACGATGAAGGTGATCGAAGACACTGTGAAGGATCAGATCCCCCATTTCGACCGGATTGGCCTCGATATCGGGTATGTGTATGAAGAAGGCGCTCTGGTTGAGGAAGGCGACGTGACCGCTCAGCCAGAGGTGACCCGTTACACTCCACAAACGGTTCCCGGCGCGCGCTTTCCGCATACGTGGCTGCAAGGCTCGGGCGACAGATATTCTTCGCACTCGCTGCTGGCCTATGATGGCTGGACGCTGCTGTGTGCTGGAGGCCGTTCGCACTGGGAGAACGAAGCGGGGGACGCTCCCGTCAACGTCTTGGACCTTAACCGAGTCGACGCCGCACCCGCCGACATTCGCAAGCTGATCAAATTGTGCAAGATCGCGGACAAGGGCGCTATCCTGATCCGGCCCGATGGCCATGTCGCCTGGCGATGTGGAGATACGCATAAACGCGGCACGCTGAACGCCGCTTTGAAACGGTGCGGTCTATCAAGCAACGCGAAGGCGGTCTCCAGCTGTGCCGCCTGAGCTTTGGCCCGAATTTGCTGCTGCGGACACTGCCAATGGGTTTTCTCTATGGGCAAGTGCGAAGCTGCGGGCAGGGCGCGCACCGACCGCATAAGGCCAGAGTGATCAATGGGGCGAGCTTGAGGTGACGTGGTTGCCTGATCCAGCGTATCTTTCGGCGCTGACCCTCGTTGGTTGGGGATGGTCTCTGCTCGCCTATTGGTTGATGTTCTCGACCAAAGGGAAGGCCCTACTCTCCAACCCCTGGTGCATTCCCGTCGCATTCGCTTTGCTCGCAGCGAGCCTTTGGCATGTGGGATCGGAAATGGCGCGCCTCGGCGGTCTAGCCGGCGGGATTACCCCGCTCGATGGCCAATACAATTACGGCGTTGGGCAAGTGATCGAGTTCGCCGAGGCCTTGGGTGCCGAGGGACGACGCGAATACATTTTCTTTCAGCTCGGTGCGGACGCGTTGGCCCCGCCGGCTTTCGTTTGCTTTCTGATGGCGGTCTATCGGTCCACGGTGCGCTCACGCTTTGCGCAGCGCGTGATCACGTGCGTGGCCTTTGCCTACTTCACCTCTGTACTGATCGCCAACGCGTACATGCCGGTGATTATGGCCCATTACCTCGACAATCAGACGGGCCTCTTGCCGCTGCTTTACACCCTCATTCCGGCGATGGACTGGCTGAAATACACAGCGCACGCCGTGGCCTGGATCATCATAATCACGAGCTGGATCGCGCAATCCTTTAACCGGGTTCGTCGCCCCAAAAGTTTCCAAGGAGCTTGAAGTATGAATGGCGCGCTTTTCGTTCGCGGTGGCCTTGCGGCGTTGGCCCTCGTCGCCATTGCGATAATGATCATCACCGCTCCAACTGCGCCCTATGCGCTCCAGGATTGGAACATGGAAACGCGCACAAGCCTGCCGACGCATATGAAGGTTTGGCTGGGCTTTATGCTCTTGGCCAATCTGTCTTCGATCGCCTTTGTCCGCCGCCATGTGGCGGCGCGCTTTGTGCTGGGCGGCTGGGTTGTTGGACATCTGTGGATCGGCGCGATCGAGGGATTTGGCCTCTTCACGCCCACCGGAGGATTTGTATCGCTCGGACATCTGGTGTTCTGGGCTCCAGCGATCTGGGCGCTTTACCACTATCGTCACGAGATAAAGCTGCCTTCCGCCTATAGCATCTGGGCATGCCTTATGAGTTTCGTTTATGCGGTGTCTCTCGTGTTTGACATCCGCGACAGCGCAATCTGGATCGTGGCGCAATTGGGATAAGAGGTATGAAGCGGTTTGGAGCCGGAGCGCTTGGTTTGCTTGCGCTTGTGGTGGTTGGGGTTTTTGGGGCGTGGGTCACGTCACCGGACCCAAAATTCAATCCCGCGACATTCGAGGATGCGCCGCTTGTCGAAGCAGTGGCGCCGCTCGGGCAGGCCATCACGCTGGCGCAATACACCAATGACACCGGCGCGGTGAAGACACTCTTGGTGACGGGTTTTGACGAGGCCAATGTCACCGGTGTCGACGTGACGTTGCTGGGCGGAACTCAAAGCCCAAACCCGTTTGAAGCTGTCGCCGAGTTGGCGAACCTTCCCGACTCTCTGGAAGGGTTGAGCCAATACCCAGAGACACGATTGGCCCCTATCGCCTTGTTGCCGAGCGGAAGCCCAGGCTATCAGCACATCGGCACCGGTACCAACTTTCCCGAACATGCCGAGGAGGCGGGCAGCCCCTCCGTCTTCAGCTTCCCGAAATTCGGCAAGGCAACGCCCGCGCGCACCATCGTGGCTGCACCGGTCGGGATCTTGCTCGACTACGAAGTTGAACTGTGCATGCGCTTCGACCGCGATATCACCTCAATCGAGGATTTCGATGCGGCGGTGAAAGGCGTATTCTTGTGCGGTGACTTCACGAATCGGAACGCTCTGATCCAACTGGCGGACCCCGACAATCTCGATTCCGGCTCAGGCTTCAGCGATTCCAAAAGCGGCCCCGGGCATTTTCCAACGGGCCCTTTTCTGGTGATCCCGAAGGACTGGAAGGCCTTCGTCGCGGACATCCGCATGACAACCAGTCTCAACTCGGATCCCCGGCAGGACGCGCGCGGGGGCGAAATGACGCTCGACTTTCGTGACCTTGTCGTGAAGGCGCTCGGCGACATGGCGCAGCCGCGTTTTCTCTACAAGCACGACTACACGTTTCTAGCCCCCGACGCCGCGATCAACGCCAGTATGACGCTTATGTCCGGCACCTCCGAAGGCGTCATCTTTACATCGCCCACGCGCGGCGACATCATCGCGGGAGTTGCGAGTTACCTGGCATCGGGAGGGCCACTTTCAGGCCAAGGGCTCATGGATGTTGCAAAGGAAGCTTACATCGAGAGCGAGTTGGCAACCGAGCACTTTCTTCAGCCCGGTGACCGCGTGCGCCACGGATCGTCCTATCTCGGCAATATCGAGGTCGATGTGGTTGCGGTAGACTAACGCTCAGCTGACTTCTGGCTTGGCTTTGTTCTGTTCCAGGACGGCTATCCAGCTGCGCCGGATATGCGCCATAGCTTCCTCATTTGAGAAGAAGGATGACGCCCACATCCCCTGAACGCCAAACATGATCGTGGCGAGATAACGGCTAAGATCGGCAACATCCACTGATCCTTGCAGTTCACCGTTGTTCTTGGCTTCGGTGATGAATTCGCTGAGGACGACTGTCACTTGCAGAAACCCTCCGCGGGGGGCGGCGGTGTCTTCGGCGATCATGATTTCGCGTTGGATCGACCGAAAGAATTCCTCATCTCGCCCAATGAAGTCGCCTAAACTGTCGAGCGACTGCATCATCAATTCAAGCGCCGGTTTGCCGTTCGGCGCGGATGAGGTGAACCGGAACTCCATCTGTTTGGTGAGCATTATGGAGAGCAGGACATACACTTTTGACCCGAACAGGTTGTAAGGCGTCGCGATACTCACACCAGCGTCGTCGGCCAGACGCCGCATGGTGAGGTTCGCCATTCCCTCGTTTCGGATGATCGCTTCCGCCGCGTGGCGTATCTTCGCGCGATTCAGTTCCTTGCCTTTTTCCCGTTCCATTCCAACCGCATCCCTTTCCCCCTTATGGCAACGGTGCTTGGACACTTGTCGTCCATTCATCAAGTCTCTGTATCGAGATGAGGGGCGTCAATTGGTATTACAACGCGGCGAGATCCGACGCGCTGGCGAGCAGTAAAAGTACGGCTGCTATATTGAAAACGCTGAGAAATATTGCGCCGAACAGGTTCGTATCAACCTCGTAAATCGTCCCGCCAATGTTGAACTTGAATGGCTTGATACCATTCACATCCTTCAGCGCGCCGCCGTAAACCGGCATGCTTGCAAGGGTCGCGAAGAACGTCACTAGCCAGTTAAAGTTGATGATGGCGGCCAGCCAAATGTTGAGTTCGCTCGGAAATAACCAAATTAGAACAAGCGAGAGGATCGAGACCCCAGACTGGGTCAACACCTGCCAGACCACATGAAACCGGGCGTGCGGGGTCCAATGCGGGTTGGTTGCGTGGGTTTGGTTGAAGTCGGCTTTGATGGGGCCGATACACTGCGCCACGGCTACTAGCGTCAGCAAGATTTTGGCGATCAATAGCGTGTCCATGATTGCGCTCCTCGTTTTATTCTCAGTGTACACCTAGCGCCGACCAGCTCAGATAAGGCCCTCATAAGCGCCACCGTCGAGTTGAAGGTTCTGACCCGTGATGAATCCGGCCTGCGCGCTGCATAGGAAGGCGCAGGCGTCGCCGAACTCATCAGCGATCCCCATGCGCTTGGCTGGGATAGCGTCGACAATCGCGGCTCGCTCTTCCTCGACGGTTATCCCCTTCATAGCCGCGGCGAGCTTGGCTATTTGTACTTGGCGATCGGTGTCGAACCGCTCAGGCAGCATATTGTTAATCGTCACATTGTGTTGAGCGGCATCGCTGGAGAGCGCCTTGCACATCGCGGTCAATCCCGTGCGAGCGGTGGTGGAAAGGCCGAGGAACCGGTGGGGCGATTTGACCATGGCCGATGTGATATTGACGATCCGGCCGAATTTTCGCTCCTGCATTCCGGGTAAGGCGGTGCGGATCATCATCAGCGGCGCTAAGAGGTTCGATTGGAGAGCATCCGTCCATTGCTTCTCGTCCCAGTGAAGGAACAGGCCCGGCGGAGGACCAGCGTTGTTGTTGACGAGAATATCAGGCGCAGAGCACGCTTCGAAAAGCCTGGCGCGCCCCTCCTCCTGCTCGATATCCGCCAGCACTGCGGTGACTTCGCCAGCGCCCAGGGCATCAAGCTCGCTCTTCGCATCGTCGAGCGCGTCTTGCGTGCGGCCGTTGATGACAACGCTCACGCCCTCACGCAGTAAGGAGACAGCGCAAGCTTTCCCCAGCCCGCGCGAAGACGCGCATACAATGGCGGACTTTCCGGCCAGACCCAGGTCCATTCCAATCTCCCGCAACTAAGGCGCTCAATCCCTGACGTGGCGCTCATCTGGCGGTCGAAGAATGGCGCTTCTTCCGACCAACCCACCGTTTCTGAGATACTCTCAGATTTGACATTGTCAATAAAAATATAATACGTTTTATTTTTAATTGTGGAGATACTCAAGCCGTGCAGCACTTCTTTCATGATCGGGCGCGCGATCAGGGAAAGCGAATGAGAACGCGATCCCTTCTGCTCGACAGCGCGATTGCAGTGAAGGGGGGAGCGCGGCGTGCTCAACACCCCTATTCACGAGCTAACCAGAGTAGCGGGTCTTTCGAACGGCACGTTCTACAACCACTTTGACGACCGCGCGCGGCTGATCCAAGAAACGGCGAGCGCCATTGGTCTGGTCTTGGCCGATGAGTTTGCGCAGCGGGTCTCTCATATCGACCAGGGCATCGGGCGTATCGTGGTTTCCACGCAATTGTTCATCACGCTAGCGGGAGAGAAGCCCGCTTGGGGAAGAATACTGGTGGAGGCGGCGCACAGTGTTTCCGACATGCGCTTCGATTTCGCGCGCAACATGCTGACTGATATCGAACGGGCGATCCAACAAGGTGCACCACTTCGTGTGCCAGAGAGCTTTCGCCTTTTTCAGATCGGCACACTGATTGCCGTGGCCATTGAAGCGCATATTGCCGGCCACGCTGAAGCTTCGATCCTACGCGCGACATGCGATGCTCAATTGCGGCTTTTGGGGGCCTCGCCGGATCAAGCCGAAGACGCCGTCACCATCTATCTCAAGGAGTGAAGGAACCAAGACTATGGCTATCCAAGTGGTGAGATTTAGAGCGGGTGAGTCTTTTGCGTGGGGCGTGCACGACCACGGCCTCGTTTGCGCGCTTGAGGGAGGCTGGTCGACGACCGGTGAGTTTCTGACCAAGGGCGGGGTCGAGGCTGCCTATGGAGCCTCTGAATTCGGCATCCCGATATCGGACCTAACATTGCTTAGCCCGGTTACGAGAGACGCGGACTATATCTGCCAAGGCCTTAATTACGCTAGCCATTTGCGCGAAATCGGCCGCGATCCAAAGGATGCGGTGCACAACATTATCTTCCACAAAGCGTCCTCGTGCATTTGCGGACCCAAGGACGATATCATCCGCCCAAAACATGTACGCGCTCTCGATTACGAGATCGAGCTGGGCCTCATTGTCTCGGGCCAAATCACCGGCCCCGCTTCGGCGACCGATGATAACCTGCACGAGTTTCTGGGCGGCGTGGTGATCACCAACGATATCTCGGCGCGCGAAGTGCAGGTTTCGCATGAGCAATTCAACAAGGCCAAATCCTATCGTACCTTCGGCCCGACTGGCCCGTTTCTTGTGCTCCTGTCACCAGAAGAATGGCGCCGAATTGGCGAGCTTGAATTGCTCCTGACCGTCGATGGCCAAGAGCGCCAGCGCGGCGAGGCATCGGACATGATTCACAAGCCGGGACCGACGCTGAGCGAGCTATCGCAGATCCGCGACCTGAAGCCGGGCGATATGATCGCAACGGGGACGCCGGGCGGTGTGGCTCTAAAAGTGCCGGGGAAACTCGCCATGCTGATCGGCTCCCTGATGTCACCCGCCAAACGCAGCGAAATCATCGCCGCCCGCGCCCAAGAAGACCCGGATTATCTGCGGCCCGGCAACGTCATCACCTGCACGATAAAGACGCCGGACGGGCGTATCGATCTTGGCGAGCTTACGAACACAGTGGTGAACTCCCCGGGTTAACGCGATCACGCATCCGCCGTTCGCGCACCTCTGATGCGTCCCCAACAGTCCACAGGAATCTCGCGCACGACCTGCCGGCTCGATGCGAGATTTTGCGCTGGATTACTCGCCTCTTCCTTACTCAATTTTTCGGTTCCCAAACCCACTTTATAACGCGTGTCAGAAAATTAACTTGATCTTATTAAAACGCGTCCCAATAGTGTGCCACCAAAGATTAGGCTTGGGACGCACAATGACTAAAATCACACTTTTTTCGACCAGTTCGCTCGCCATTGCCGTGGCAACAACCGCCTTCCTGACGCCCAGCGAGGCGCAGGCGGAACGGTGCTATTTCGACCCGAATGGACAGAACTCAACCATTGCTACGAGCGGCGATGATGGCGGCGGCGACAACGACAAGTTCGCCTGCGGTCGCAACACCGTGGCCACCGGTGCCGACTCCACCGCGATAGGCAACGGAGCGGAAGCCACGGAAAGTCAGGCCACAGCCATTGGCCGACAGGCCGAAGCCACTGCCAGCGACGCCACAGCGTTGGGCTTTCAAGCGATAGCCTCGGGCACGGACAGCACGGCCATCGGCAAGAGCGCGAGCGCGAGCGCCAGCAATTCGGTAGCCTTGGGAGACGGTTCGGTCGCTGATGTCGCAGATACCGTGTCGGTCGGCACGTCGAGTAGCCAGCGCCGCATTGTCAACGTCTCGGACGGCGTGAACGATAGCGACGCGGCCACACTGGGACAGGTCAACACCATCGTCGCCGCCAACGCGTTCGCTAGCGAAAACTACGTGGTTGTCAATTCGACAGACACTGCGGCCAGCGCATCTGGAAGCGATGCGGTCGCCATTGGCGGGTCGGCCGGCGCAGGCGGCGACGAGGCTGTCGCTATCGGGTTGGATGCCAACGCCTCCACTTCGGGTTCCATCGCGCTTGGGAGTGACGCCAACGCCGATTCGCTGGAAGCCATCGCCATCGGCATCAGTGCCGACGCGGACGCCGACCGGGCTACTGCGCTCGGCGCGGGGGCTGGGGCAACTGGCACATCGGCTGTCGCGCTAGGCGATAGCGCTTCCGCCACCGGCGCGGGCTCCACCGCGGTTGGCGCGGACGCCGGAGCCTCGGGGTTCGTTTCCACGGCCATCGGTTCGTTCGCGGACGCCAGCGGCTACGCTTCCATCGCCATCGGAGGGGATGAAAATGAAGGCCAAGTCACCGGCACCAGGACGAGCGCGACAAGCGATTTCACGATCGCCATTGGGCAATCTGCAGCTGCCACCAATCTTTCATCTATCGCAATAGGCGAGCAGGCGGACGCGCCAGGCGTTTACGCAGTTTCGATTGGACACTTGTCCGAGTCGTCCGGTTTTGATGCAGTGGCTCTGGGTTCCAGTGCAGAAGCGACAGCCATGGACACTACCGCTCTGGGGGCAAACGCCGAGGCTAGCGCGGTGGGCGCGACAGCGCTGGGCGAAGGATCGATCGCGGACGTGGCCAACACGGTCTCGGTCGGTTCCTCCACCAATCAGCGGCGTATCACAAACGTTGCGCAAGGCACCAACGGCACCGATGCGGTCAATGTCGATCAGCTGAGCACCGTGATCAATAACGTGTCGGTGGGCGGCAACCAGTATGTCTCGATCAATTCCACCGGCACCGCCGCTAACGCGACCGGCACAGACGCCGTTGCTGTGGGCGCGGATGCCGACGCCACGGGCGAGTTAGCCACCGCCATCGGTTCTTTCTCGGAAGCCAGCGGCTTCGCTTCCATCGCCATCGGATCGGATGAAAATGAGGGCCAAAGCGGCACCAAGGCAAGAGCGACAAGCATCTACGACATCGCCATCGGGCACCGAGCAGCCGCAACCGGCGGGGAATCTATTGCCCTTGGTGACGACGCCGAGGCGACGGGCGCATTCGCAATCGGGATCGGAGATAACGCAGACGCAACGGGTCGCCTCTCGTTGGCTGTCGGCCAAACGGCCCGGGCGCAAGCGGAAAACTCCACCGCTTTGGGCGCATCCGCTAACGCCGAAGGTCTTGAGAGCACCTCAATAGGTTCGACCAGCGACGCGACCGGGGAAAGATCTTCAGCCTTTGGCCGCGACGCTCAGGCGACCGCCGATGGCGCGGTCGCGCTCGGCTCGGAAGCTGAAGCCAGCGCGATAGGCGCTATCGCGATTGGCGGGGATGATGACGACGAAGGGGTCAGCGCGACCGCCTCGGATGTCTACGCGATCGCGATTGGCAATGGCTCTGACGCCGAAGACGATCACACAATCGCCATTGGCCTTAATTCGAATGCGGACGGTTTTGGTTCGATGGCGGTCGGTGACGGTGCAATTGCCAGCGGTCTCACCTCTGTCGCGTTGGGACGAGAGACCCTGGCGACTGGATCGCAAGCTATAGCAATTGGATCGTCATCCGAAGCCAGCGGAAACGAGTCCGTCGCAATCGGTGTCGCTCCTGACGCCACGTCCACACGCACCATCGCAATCGGCAAGTTCAACGAAGCAACGGCCGATCAGGCCACCGCCATCGGCTTCCAGACGGAAGCAACCGGAGAACGCTCTATCGCGATTGGTGGAGACAGCGACAGCTCCGGTTCGAACGATTCGGTGCGGGTCGGCGCTGTGGCAAGCGGCGCGGATGCTATCGCGCTGGGCACGGATACGGGCGCAAGCGGAGCTGGCTCCATCGCGCTTGGTCTCACCGCCAACGCCAGCGCGGACAACGCCGTCGCCCTTGGCGCCGGATCGGTCGCCGATGTGGCCGACACTATTTCCGTGGGCGCGTCAGGTGCGGAACGTCGCATCGTCAACGTGGCGGACGCGGTGGACAACACCGACGCGGCGACCCTTGGTCAACTCAACACCGCCATCGCCAACGTCTCGGCCGGCGGAAACCAGTACCTCTCCATCAATTCGACCGGCACCGCGGCCAGCGCGACCGGCACGGACGCTGTCGCGATAGGCGAAGCGACTCGAGCCACAACCGAAGGCTCCACTGCGGTTGGCGCCTCAGCCGATGCCACCGGCCTCTTCGCAACCGCGGTCGGTTCTCATGCTCAAGCCACCGGATACGCCTCCACTGCCATTGGTACGGATGAAGGTCAGGGCGGCAATTTCCCTGAGGCATCGGCCGATTACGCCGTCGCCATCGGAAGCGAGGTGACCGCAAGCGGCGTTCAATCCATTGCGATGGGCCATAACGTGATTGCAGCCGGTGCCGGTTCATTAGCCTTTGGCTTCCAAGCTCGATCTCCTGGTCTTCGCGGGGTCGCTATCGGTAATTCATCCAGTGCCGATGGCACGGACTCCACCGCTCTTGGTTCGTCAGCCGCGGCGGGAGCGAACAACTCGACCGCCATCGGTTCATCCGCAGATGCAAGCGCTGTAAACAGCACCGCTGTCGGCGACGATTCTGAAGCCAGCAGCGAGCGCGCTTCCGCCTTTGGCAGACTGGCCACCGCCAGCGGCGCGGGCTCGGTCGCCTTGGGCGAGCGTGCGGAGGCCACTGCGCTCAGCGCGATTGCCATTGGCGGGGATGGCGAAGGCGACGAAACCAGCGCGAGAGCTACAGATATCTACGCCATTGCCATCGGCGACGACTCGAACGCATCACAAAGCAACACGATCGCCATTGGCCAGCTATCTAACGCGGATAATTTTTCTGCGGTAGCGATCGGGAACCAAGCGACCGCCGGGGGCAATTCCTCGGTCGCGTTGGGGACACAGTCCGACGCCGCCGGCTCGGGCGGCGTCGCGGTCGGAGTGTCTGCCGACGCCAGAGGCAACGATTCGCTAGCGCTAGGTTCCGCTCCAGATGCCACCGGCGCACGCTCGGTTGCGCTGGGAAGATTTACAGGCGCAACGGCTGATCAGGCCGTGGGCCTTGGCTTCCAAGCTGAAGCGAACGGCGAACGCTCCATCGCGATTGGCGGCGACAGCGACAACTCCGGTGTTCCAGAAAGCGGCCGTGTAGGTGCCGTTGCGAACGGAGCCGACGCCATCGCGCTGGGCACGGATACGGGCGCAAGCGGAGCCGGCTCCATCGCGTTCGGCCGCGCCGCCATTGCTGGCGCGGACAACGCGGTCTCCATCGGCCCAGCCTCCGACGCCACAACCGTTGGCTCGACCGCACTTGGTGCTGCAGCGCAAGCCACAGGATTCCAGGCCACCGCCCTCGGCTCTTACTCGCAGGCCAGCGGCGCCGGTTCCATCGCCATCGGTTCGGATGAAAACGAAGCCCAAGCCGGCACTCAGGCGAGAGCGACAGGCCTCTACGACATCGCCATTGGGCACCAAGCGGCCGCAACCGGCGGGGAATCTATCGCCATCGGTGACGACGCCGACGCGACGGGTGGATCCGCGATCGGAATCGGAGATGAAGTACTGGCAACAGGTGACAACGCGGTAGCTATCGGCGACAGTTCGCAGTCACTAGGGCTCAGCTCCACCGCCTTGGGTGCTGCTGCTAGCGCTGGCGCGCAGAACAGCACGGCGATAGGCTCTCTCTCTGACGCGAGCGCTGTAAACAGCACCGCTGTGGGCCGCGAATCCGAAGCGAGCGGCGAGCGCGCTTCCGCTTTCGGCAGACTGGCCACCGCCAGCGGCGCGGGCTCGGTTGCCTTGGGCGAGCGTGCGGAGGCCACCGCCGAAGGCGCGATTGCCATCGGTGGCGACGGACGCGGTGACGAAACCGGCACGATCGCCTCGGACATTTACGCCGTCGCTATCGGCGATGAGGCGCAGGCGACTGCAGACTATGCCGTGGCTCTTGGCCATGATGCCAGCGCGACAAATAATAGTGCCATAGCCATTGGCTGGAAGGCAAACACCTCAGGCAACTTCGCGGTTGGTATAGGGCCAAACTCCATCGCAAGCGGGGCGCAGTCCACCGCGTTTGGCAACAGCGCGGAAGCCACCGGCAGCTTTTCCTTGGCCCTTGGCGATAACGCCGACGCCACCGCGGATCGCACCGTGGCTGTGGGTCGCTTTAGTGATGCGACATCCGATCAAGCCGTAGGAATTGGTTTCCAAGCTAAAGCGAACGGAGAACGCTCCATCGCGATTGGCGGCGACAGCGACAACTCCAGTGTTCCAGACAGCGGCCGTGTGGGTGCCGTTGCGAGCGGCGTCGATTCCATCGCGCTGGGCACCGATACGGGCGCGAGCGGGGCTGGCTCCATCGCGTTCGGTCTCGCGGCTAACTCCAGCGCGGACAACGCCGTCGCGATTGGAACCAACTCCATCGCCGATGTCGCCGACACCGTCTCCTTCGGTCGCGCGTTCGACGATAACGGCACGGCTGACACCGGCGACGACACTCCGGCGATCACGCGCCGCCTTACGAATGTGAGCGAAGGCACCGACGACACGGACGCGGTCAACCTCGGTCAGCTCAACACCGCGATCAGCGGCGCGAGCTTTGCCAGCAGCGACTATGTGGTCGTCAACTCCACTGGCACCGCCGCCAGCGCGACTGGGACCAACTCCATCGCGCTGGGCGCCGATGCGGACGCCAGAGGGGACGTCTCCGTCGCGATTGGCCTCGCCGCCAACGCTGACGAAGATAACGCTGTCTCCATCGGTGGGTCGTCTGAGGCCGCCACCGAAGGCTCCACGGCTGTTGGCTCCCTAGCGCAAGCCACGGGCTTTTCCGCAACAGCGCTTGGTGTCAGTGCAAAGGCGAGCGGCGGCGCATCGACCGCTGTTGGGA
Organism: Pseudomonadota bacterium; assembly: GCA_039027455.1. Taxonomy (GTDB): domain Bacteria; phylum Pseudomonadota; class Alphaproteobacteria; order Sphingomonadales; family Sphingomonadaceae; genus Erythrobacter. The sequence goes on from JBCCKJ010000003.1 coordinate 31,657, forward strand.
CGGACGATGATGGCGATGGCAACGGTGCAGTGGCTTCAGGCGGTGCGTCGTCGGCCTTCGGCGCGGATACGACTGCATCTGGCATAGGCGCAGTGGCCATCGGTGAAACCGCTAGTGCCACTGCAAACAGCACGGTTGCCGTCGGACGTAGGGCTGAGGCCACTGCCACCGGGTCGGTTGCGATCGGAGCAAACTCCATCGCCGATGTCGCCGACACCGTCTCGTTTGGCCGCGCGTTCGACGATAATGGCACGGCTGACACCAGCGACGACACCCCCGCGATCACACGTCGCCTCGTGAACGTCGCCGAAGGCACCGACGGCACCGACGCGGTCAATCTCGATCAGCTCAACACCGCGCTTGTCGGCGTCGCCGGAGGCAGCGCTTATGTGGCGGTCAACTCCACTGGAAATCTTCCGTCCGCAACTGGCTTACAAGCCATTGCGATTGGTACTAATGCCAGTTCAGCGAACGAATGGACTGTCGCCATTGGCACGGATGTGGCCGCGTCAGGACAGTGGTCGACAAGTTTGGGCACCTTTTCGCGGAGTACGGAACAGCTATCGACGGCGCTCGGCTTTGACGCGGCAGCGACAGCAACTAATTCCGTGGCTCTGGGAGCCGCTTCTGTCGCCAACGAAACTAACACGGTCTCGGTCGGCGATTCGAACTTCCAGCGTCGTATTGTGAACGTGGCGGACGGCACAGGCGATAATGATGCCGCCACGGTTGGACAGCTCAACACCGCGATCGCGGGCGTTTCGGGGGGCGGAGGCAGCCAGTATCTGGCCGTCAACTCCACCGGCACCGCCGCCAGCGCGACGGGCGCAGATGCTATCGCGCTGGGCACAGGTACCGGCGCGAGCGGTGCTTCCTCGCTCGCTTTAGGCACTGGTGCCTCAGCCAGCGCTGACTTCGCGGTCGCGGTCGGCGAAAACTCCTCCACCTCGGAAAGATTTTCGGTCGCTATCGGCGACGATTCCTCCGCCACGGCCATAGGCTCAGTTGCTCTAGGGAGTAGTTCGGTCGCCGACGTGGCCAATACGGTCTCGGTCGGCGCATCGGGTTCGGAGCGCCGCATCGTGAACGTCGCCGACGGCACGGCCGCGACCGACGCCGCCACGGTGGGTCAGCTTGAAGCGCTGTCTTCGAGCGGCACGACCTATCTCGCGACCAACTCGT
>JBCCKJ010000004.1:0-24882 GCA_039027455.1 Pseudomonadota bacterium
CGGGCCCACATCACTTGATCGGGCAGTCCGGTGAGAGGCGGAAATCGAGGTAGTTGTCGACGCTCGCCATCATGTCTTCCATTTCGTTTTCGAAGAAATGGTTGGCGCGCGGGATCTCGTCGTGATGGATCGTGATGTGCTTTTGGGTGCGCAGCTTGTCGACCAGCTTTTGCACGGCGGTTGGCTGCACGACCGTATCGGCGGCGCCTTGCACAAAGATGCCCGAGGCGGGGCAGGGCGCAAGGAAGGAAAAGTCGTACATGTTCGCCGGCGGGGCGACCGAGATGAAGCCGCGCACTTCGGGACGGCGCATGAGCAGCTGCATGCCGATCAAGGCTCCGAACGAATAGCCCGCGACCCAAGTGGTCTGCGCTTCGGGATGGATCGATTGCACCCAATCCAGCGCGCTGGCCGCGTCGGAAAGCTCGCCAATGCCGTTGTCAAAACTGCCTTGGCTGCGGCCCACACCCCGAAAGTTGAAGCGCAAGGTGGCAAAGCCGCGATCAACGAAGGTCTTGTAGAGCCGCTGCACGATCCGATCGTTCATCGTGCCTCCGCCTTCGGGGTGGGGATGAAGGATCATCGCCACCGGAGCGCGCGGACGGGGAGGGGGGGAGAAACGGCCTTCAAGACGACCCTCAGGGCCGGGAAAGATCACGGATGGCATGCAGAAACCTTATTGATTTTGATGGCAGGCGCGCGCCGGCTGGCGCGCGAGGTCGACGGGCCTATATACGGGGCGAACCGATTGCGCAAATTATTGAGAATTACTCGCAACAAAGTCTATGGCCCAACGTATCTATCTCGATCACGCCGCGACTTCCCCGCTGCGCCCCGAAGCGCGCGCGGCGATGGAAGGGGGCTTTGCGCTGTGGGCCAATCCGTCCTCCCCGCACGCCGAAGGGCGCAAGGCCAAGCAAAAGCTCGAAGATGCGCGCGAGCGGATCAAGCGGGCACTTGGTTTGGGCCAAGGAGAAAAGGAATACGAACTCATCTTTACGTCTGGCGCGAGCGAAGCGCTTTGGATCGCGCTAAACCGCTCAAAGGCCAAGCGCCGCATCGTCAGCGCGGTTGAGCACGACGCGGTGTTCCGCGCGGCGCCGAATGCGGAGGTGGTCGCGGACGAGACCGTGTTCGACCCGGAGTCTTTGTTGGCGATCCAGCATGTGAATTCGGAGACGGGCACGATCAATCCAGTCGAGCCAATGGCCGAAAGCGTCGGCGAGGCGGGTATAACGGTTCTGTCGGATTGCGCGCAGAGCGCCGGTAAACTCGATCTGCCCAAAGCTGATATGCTGGTTGTGTCCGCTCACAAGTTTGGCGGGCCCATCGGGATTGGTGCGTTGCTGGTGCGCGATTTTAACCTGCTGGAGCCCATGGGCGGGCATGAGCGCGGCTATCGTCAGGGGACGGAGAACCTGCTGGGTGCACTGGGAATGGCGGCGGCTCTGGAGACTGGTGAGTGGGCGACAACGGCCGATGATCGCGCTGCCTTCGCCAGTACGATTGCATTGGACCGACTGACCATTGGTGAGGCTGCGGACTACATCTTTGCGCTCACCCATCCCACCCTATCCGCCCAAGCCCTCCTCATCCGCCTCGACGCGATGGGTTTCGCTGTCTCGGCCGGCAGCGCGTGCGCCTCGGGCACGCTCAAGAAAAGCCGGGTGCTTGACGCGTTTGGTGTTCCCGATGATATCGCAGCGCGCACGATCCGCGTGAGTATAGGTTGGTCGACGACGACAGAAGAATTGGACGCCTTCGCCGAGGCTTGGAGGTCGCTCATATGATCTACCTCGACTATCAAGCGACCACCCCCCTTGCGCCCGAAGCGCGCCAAGCGATGATCAAGTATCTCGATGGGCCTGATGGCACCAGCTTTGGCAACCCGCACTCGCCGCATCGCATGGGGCGTCAGGCGGCGGCGGCGATTGAAGTGGCGCGCGAGAAAGTCGCGGCGCTTTTCCCAAGCGGCGGGCGCTTGATCTTTACTGGTGGGGCTACCGAAGCGCTCAATCTTACGATCCGAGGGACTTCCGGCAAGGGCGCGGTGGCGTTCAGCGCCATCGAGCATTCTGCTGTCGGCGACACGGCGAAGGCGGCGGGTCCTCATGAAGTGTTGAGCGTGGGCTCAGACGGCATTTGCGACCCCGCGCAGAACCTCCCCGCCAGTGCGCGCATGATCGCGGTGATGCAGGTCAACAACGAGATCGGCACGCGTCAACCGGTCGAGCAATGGGCCGCGCGCGCGAAGCAAATGGGCGCTCTCATGCTGATCGATGGCGTGCAGGCCTACGGTAAAATGCCAGTCGCTGATGCCGATATGATCGCGATCAGCGGCCACAAGTTTCACGGCCCCAAAGGCGTTGGCGCGTTGTGGGTGCGCGACGGCGTTGAGCTCACCGAACAGCAAACGGGCGGCGGGCAAGAGCATGGTCTGCGCTCCGGCACGCTTTCGCCCGCTTTGATCGCCGGAATGGGCGCGGCCGCCGCGCTCGCCGCTGAGCGCATGGACGAAGACGCCGCCCATGTCGAAGTCCTGTGGGAGCGCGCGCGCGATGTGTTCGCCGATTGGACGCTCAACGGCAGCGCGGATGATCGCTGGCGCGGCAACCTCAACATCCGGCGCGAAGGTCTGGATGTGGGTCGTCTTATTTCCGAAGTGCGCACTGTCATGTTCTCTGCGGGCAGCGCCTGCGCGAGTGGGTCGGGACGCCCAAGCCATGTTTTGAAGGCGATTGGTCTGTCGGACGCGCAAGCCAAATCCTCAATCCGCTTGGGCTTCGGACGCTACACGACACTCGAAGAACTTGAAGAAGCCGCCAAACTCATCAATAATGCTGCAGCGCAGCAATTTTGAGGGCTACGGAGCAGACCATACCTATCCGCGTCATCTTTCAGGATCCAAGCGGTAAAACGATCGCGGCGACCGGCGAACCGGGCGACAGCTTGCTGCGCCTGGGCCAGTCTGTCGGTTTGCCTCTCGAAGGAACCTGCGAAGGGCAAATGGCCTGTTCCACCTGCCATGTTGTGGTCGCTCCGGAATGGTTTGATCGCCTAAACCGATCGTCGGAAGAGGAAGAGGATATGCTGGATTTCGCCGCCGGCGTGCGCCGCACCAGCCGCTTGTCCTGTCAGATTGAACTTACCGAAGAGATGGAAGGTCTGACTGTCAGCGTTCCGGTTGAGAGTACAGACGCGCGCGCGATTTAGGCGCTGATGGGCCTTGAACGCCGGATCACTCGGCGGGCTGGGCGCTAACGGGACGCAAGGGCCACCAGTTCAAATTGCCCGCTAGGGTCATCAAGGCCGGGCCCAAAACCGCTCTGATAATCAGGGCGTCGACCAAAATGGCGGTCGCTAAGCCAAGGCCAACCATTTGAACAATGATCACCCGCGAAAACGCGAACGCGCCAAACACCAGCGCCATAATCAGCGCGGCGCTGCTGATGACGGAGCCCGTATCGGCCAACGCATCGATAATACTGCGCTCGTTGTCACCGCTTTGCAGATAGAGGTCCTTCATGCGGCTTACGAGGAAGATTTCGTAATCCATGCTTAGGCCAAACAGCACGGCGAAGATGACCACCGGGACGCTGCTGGGAATAGTCTGAGTGGCGCCGGCTACGCCAAAGAGATGCGCGCCGTATCCAAGCTGAAAGACGAAGACCACCACGCCATAGCCCGTCGCAACCGAGAGGAGATTGAGGACCAGCGCTTTAAAGGAGGCGAGCGGCGCGCCAAGCATAAGGAGAAGCGCCAAACCGGTCGCCAGTAGGACCGCGATCATAACGGGGGCATAGCTGGCGATCACTCCATCATCGAAATCGTTGAGGAATTGGGCTTGCCCTCCGACTTCAACCGAATAGCCGGGCAGATTGAGCCAAGACGGCACGTCCCGGACCAAGTCTCGAAGTCCAACCAAGCTGGTCTCGGTTTGTGGGATCACACGGAACAAAACCTTATCGCCGTTTTCGCTGACGAGGTTTTGTGAACCTGACATGGGGATTGGAGAAAAGGCGCGGCGTGTCGAAAGGCGCGGAGAATAGACCTCGGCAATGCGAGGATCGGTTTCGATACGGGCTTTGAAGTCGCGAAGCTCGCCCGCGTTGTCCGAAGTGATGACACTTTGCCCGTCTTCGCGCGAGATAATCACAAAGATGGGCGCGCTCAGCCCCTTGATCTCCATCTCCTCGAGCATCTGCACGCCTCGGACCGATTCCAGTTCGGCTGGAAAGAACTGCTCTTCGGGAAAGCCGAATTGAGTGAAGGCTGAAGGAGCCGCCATCAAAAGGATGGGGCACAGACTGCACGCAATCGCCAGCCAGGGCCGCTTGACCACTAGGTGACCCCATTGGGTCCAGCGCGCCGAGTTTGCTTCGTATCCGCGCCCCGGTTTGGCCTTGCCAGGCCAATCGAGCGCTTTCGCGCCGATCAGGGCGAGCAAAGCGGGTAGCATAGTGAGGGCAACGGCCACGCTGAAAATCACCGCTGTCAGGCCGCCCCAGCCAATGGATCGCATTTCCATCATGGGCGTGAGGACGAGCGACGTCATGCCGATCGCCACGGCGACGCCGCTGTAGACCACAACCGTGCCCGATTTGCACATGGCCGATATCAACGCGTCGCGCCTTTCGGCGTTGATCGCATCGGGGGTGCACGCCCCGCATTCGCTCAAGAGTTGTCGGTATCGGTGATAGACAAACAGCGAGTAATCAATGCCCAGCGCGATGGCGAGCATCGTGACGATGGCTTGCGAGACCGTGGAGATTTCAAAGAAGCCTGCCACCGCCACGATCGCCGCAAATGCGACCGTGCGCGCGGTCAGAGCCAGAATGATAGGCAAGGAGGCCGAAAGCAGCGCGCCAAAAGCGTAAAGGAGCACGAGCAACGCGAGAGGCAAGGCGCGCAGTTCGGATCGGGCGCTGTCTTCGTTGCTGAAAATCGTGAGATCGTAACTCACCGCGCTGCGACCGCTGATCGCCCATTCCAGCTGGGATCGGCTTTCGGCAATCCCTCCCAACCTTTGTCGAACAACGGGTACCATTTGTTCGGCCTCCAGCGCGTCGTTGGTGGCGAGCGCGATAATCACTGCGTGGCCTTTATCGTCGCGCGGTTGATCGATCAGTCCGTCAGCGGGGAGGATCCCCTCCACCTGCGGAATATCGGCAAGCCCCGTCTCAACCTCTTCAATGAACGCGTATCGAGCCCCTTCATCCAAATCGAGAGAGGGATCGCGGTAGGTTAAAACCAGAGCCTGGCTTTCGCGCACGCCGAAGGTCTCGGCCAATTCCGCGTCGACTTGGGCGGATTGACTGCCTTCGATACTGCCTGCGCCGCTCACAAGCCGGTCGGAATAGGCAGCGATAAACGCGACCGCGGCGAGGGTCGCTATGACCCAGGCGCTGAGCACCCATAGGTGGCGGTCCCAGCAAAAGGCGCCCAATCGAGCGAGCGCTCGCTCGGTGCGGTTTGGATTGAGGGCTGGACCTATCATCGCCCTGTCCTTGGGCGCAGGCGATTATGGCCCCAATCGGCATGGCACAAAGAGCGCAAGAATGGCTCGGCGTGTTGATAACGCCGTGTTCGAACAGCCACGAACAAAAGACCCCATAAACGTGACGAGGCCTATGACTGAACGAGCGGTCAGGCGCGGTCAAGCGCAGGGGTTAATGATCGAACGGCAGTCCGCCGCTGGGACCAGTATTTTGCAACGAGAGTCGATCGTTTCGCGAGACCTAAATAACACATCCCAGTTTTTAGGAAAAATTACCAATTCTCTGGATCAGCCCCAATTGGGGGACAGGCGAGCAATCAGAAAACCAAGGATTTCTGCCATTTTTCAAGTTTGGCACGGCTCCTGCAGTGTTGTTGGCATCCAGCGGAACACCCCGCAACGAACACATAGGAGACTAAAAATGACCGCCACGACCAACTCTCTCTTCGCCGCCGCTTTCTCGGTTCTGATGTCCGCTGGCCTTTTCGCCTACGCCATCATCCCCGCCAGCCCGGCCGTTTTCGCCTAATTCTTCAACACGCCTCACATCAAAGGAACCAAGACCATGACCGCCACCACCAACAACCTCATCGCCGCCGCTTTCTCGATTGTGATTTCGGCCGGTCTCTTCGCCTACGCCATCATCCCCGCGAGTCCCACAGTCTTTGCCTAAGACCAAAGGGCCCCCGCTTGCCTAAGGACACTCGTCATGCCAACCGCCCAAAACCTCTTCGCCGCCGCTTTCTCAATTGTCTCGTCCGCCGCTCTCTTCGCCTACGCCTTCGTGCCGGCTGACAAGACCCTACTGCTCTGATCCCGCTCCCATAGCTCCCGACGGCTTCTTTCCCGCCTCCCCTAGTCAAGAAGCCGTCCCGCTCCGCCGCCGCTTTAGATTTCCCTCAATCTCCTGCGCGGCGGCGGAGCCTCTTTCCCCAAGGCGCCTCGCGCGCATTCTCTGTGGAAACGCCTCTCCCCGCGCCGCAGCCCGCTTGCTAAGCGGGGGCGATGTCTGAAACCACCACTCCCGATGATCCGGCGTCTCCCGAGGACGAGTTCAACCTGATCACCGACGCGCCCTTCGACGCGGCGCTGTCCGAACGCTACCTTGTCTACGCCCTCTCAACGATCACCGCGCGCTCGCTTCCCGATCTGCGCGATGGGTTGAAGCCGGTCCATCGCCGCCTGCTGTGGACGATGCGCCAGCTCAAACTCGATCCGGCCAGCACCTTCAAAAAATCCGCGCGCGTCGTGGGTGAGGTGATCGGTAAGTATCACCCCCATGGCGACACGGCGGCGTATGACGCGATGGTCCGTCTCGCGCAGGATTTCTCGCTGCGCTACCCGCTGGTCGAAGGGCAGGGGAATTTCGGCAACATCGATGGCGATAACGCGGCCGCCTATCGCTACACCGAAGCGCGCCTGACCAAGACCGCGATCCAGCTGATGGAAGGCCTCGACGCCGGCACCGTCGATTTTATCCCGACCTATAACGGCGAAGAGGAGGAGCCCGAGCTGATGCCGGGTCTGTTCCCCAACCTGCTGGCCAACGGAGCCAGTGGGATCGCGGTGGGCATGGCGACCAACATTCCCAGCCACAACGTCGCCGAAGTGATCGACGCAACGCTCGAGCTGATCGACAACCCGCATGTCGAACACGCTCGCCTGATGGAACTGATGAAGGGACCGGATTTTGCTACCGGCGGCCAGATCATCGACAGCCCGGACGTGATCTCCAACGCTTACGAGACGGGTCGCGGCAGCTTTCGCCTGCGCGGTGTCTTCGAAGCGCCCGAGGCGGACAAACTCGAAGACAAGACGGCGGGTATCGAGCGCTTGGGCGGCGGCCAATGGCAGCTCGTCATCTCGGAAATCCCGTATCAGGTGCCCAAGGGCAAACTGATCGAGCAGATCGCGCAGGCGATTGCGGACAAAAAGCTGCCGATCCTCGAAGACGTTCGCGACGAAAGCGACGAGCAAATCCGCATCGTGCTGGTCCCGCGCAGCCGGAATGTTGATCCGGACTTGTTGAAGGAAAGCCTCTTCAAGCTGACCGACATGGAGACCCGCTTCGGGCTCAACATGAACGTGCTGGACGCCACCCGCACCCCGATGGTGATGGGCCTGAAGGAATTGCTCCAGCACTGGACCGCCGCGCAGATCGAGATCCTGCAGCGCCGCACGCGGCACCGTTTGGACCAGATCGCCCGGCGGCTGGAACTGGTCGACGGCTATATCATCGCCTTCCTAAACCTTGACCGTGTGATCGAGATCATCCGCACCGAGGATGAGCCCAAACAAGTCATGATGGCCGAGTTCAACCTGACTGATCGCCAGGCCGAGGCGATCCTCAACATGCGGCTGCGGTCCTTGCGCAAGCTGGAAGAAATGCAGCTGCGCCAGGAGAAGGATGATCTGCTGGCGGAGCAGGATGATCTTCAAAAGCTGCTCGACAGCCCCGCGCGCCAGCGCACGCGGCTGAAGAAAGACCTGCGCGCGCTGCGTAAAGACTACGCTGAAGACACCGATATTGGCGCGCGGCGCACGCGGATCGAAGAAGCCGACGCCGTGGTCGAATTCAGCATGGACGCGATGATCGAGAAAGAGCCGATCACCGTCATTCTGTCGCAAAAAGGCTGGATCCGCGCAGCGAAAGGCCATGTCGATCTGGCGCAGGAATTCAAATACAAAGAAGGCGACGCGCTCGCCTTCATCCTCCACGCGCAAACAACGGACAAGCTTCTGATCGCGGCAGATAATGGCCGGTTTTACACGCTTGGATGCGACAAGCTGCCCGGCGCGCGCGGCTTTGGCGAGCCGGTGCGCACGATGATCGACCTGGAAGCGGACACGTCGATCGCGACGATGCTGGTCCATAAGGATGGTGGACGCCTGTTGCTGGCGGCCAGCAATGGGAAGGGCTTTGTCGCCGAAACCGCCGAGCTGATTGCGGAGACCCGTAAAGGGCGACAGGTCGTAAATCTGAAGGGTGACGCCAGCCTGCGGGTCATCCGTGAAATCGCGCCTGAAGACAATCACGTCGCCGCGGTGGGCGAGAACCGCAAGCTCATCGTGTTCAATCTGGAAGAGATGCCCATCATGGCGCGCGGGCAGGGTGTGCAGATCCAGCGTTATCGCGATGGCGGGTTGAGCGACGCGACCACGTTTGTGCTGGGCGAAGGGCTTAGCTGGACGATGGGCGGTTCGGGCGAGCGCACGCGCACTGAGACCGAAATCGGCATGTGGAAAGTCGCGCGCGGCGCGGCGGGCCGGATGCCACCGACGGGCTTTCCGAAAGACAACAAGTTCTGATGCGTCGAACGAAAAAGCCGCAAGCGCCGGGTTGGGCGCTTGCGGCTCTTCGTGTCCGATAAGGAAGGGGGGCTTAGCCGCCCTGAACCGCGGCCATGATTGCGTCGAGGTTCGCGCGCGCGACCACGTGGCCGGCTTCGTCGGTCGCCATCAGCGAACGCGGCAGCGTGATGAGGCCGGCCTGTTCGTTGGTCACGACCACGTTGTCGCCAGCCAGCTCGCTTACGGTGCCAAGCGGCTGCGCGTCGGCGGTGAGCACTTCCGCGCCGGGAATAAGAGCGGCCGCAAGCTTGGCTTCGGCTTCGGCGGCGGCGGCTTCGGCTGAGGCCTGAGCTTCGGCAGCGGCGGCTTCCTGCTGCGCCACTTGCTGGGCCATCATGCCATCGATCTGCGCTTTCGTGGCGTTGATGGTCCACTTGCCTTCGCGCTCGGCGTAAGTCGCGATGGGCAGGGGCGCTTTGTAAGCACCCGTATCAAGGATCGCGATGGCGCCATCGTTGCTTTCAATCGTGCCGACAGTGCTGTCGTCGATCTGGCTGTAGACCGTGACGCCGGCGTCTTGCGCGTGCGCAGCGATCGGGAGGGCAGCGATGGTGGTCGCCAGAACGGCAAGTTTCGAAAGCTTCATGGAATACGTACTCCGTTATTGTGTTTCACCCCGAGTATCGCACCGCCTTTGAACCGGGAGAGGCCGGTCGGCGCCCGTGACATGCGTCACAAGCGCGCTAGGAGATCCGAGGCGCGTAGGCCAAGCGGGATCACTAATCCTTCCAAAATAGACCCAAGATGAACTCGAATCGGTCTGGTTGACTGGCGAACCCTGGAACGCGCGCATCCTGTCAATGACTGAAATGCGCAACCGGTTCCCTAAGCGAGGCGCGGGGCGTGTGACAAGTATGTTGCGAGTGCGAAATGATGCAATGCGCCAGGTTAGGACCGTTTTGGCGCAATCATCCGTCTAAGTGTGTCGGATTTATCGCAATTCCTCGTCAAGCAGTTCGCTAACGCGTCTCGCGTCGGGAAAGCCTTCGGACACCCAGCGCTTCTCAACGGCTTGCAGGATTCGGGCCACTTCGGGACCTGCGGCGACGCCGCGCGCGACAATGTCTCCGCCTTTGAGCGGGAATTGGGGAGGGCTGTAACCGGCCAGCGCGCGCGAGTCCCCGCCGCCCAAGAGCAAGCGGTCCTGCGCGAACTCCACCCCTACTCTGTAAGCCAACGCCAACGGCGATTGCGCGTCAGACGGATCGCGCTGCGCGGCGTTGAGCAGCCGGGCGCGCTGCGCTTTGGAAAGCCGCAGGCGGGCCGCGCATGTGTCCGCGATCTCCTTCAAAGGCGGCAAAAGCGCGGAAAGACGGCGGATGGGCACGGACGGGGCGCTTTGTTCGGCCTCGGCGTCAATTAAACGCGCCAGCGTTTCGATCTGCTCTGCGGTTGTTTCCGGAAGCACGACGCCCAGCACGCCCCGCTGATGCATGCGCGCGATTGTATCGAACGGGGCCGGGAGGGTCAGCAGCTTGAGCAGCTCGTCGGCGATGCGTTCGCGGCTCAGACCTTTGAGCGTGCTCGCCATCTTCGCACAGGCTTCTTCGGCCTCGCTGTCCAAATCCGCGCCGAAGCGCGCTTGAAAACGGTAATAGCGAAGGATGCGCAAATGGTCTTCGGCAATGCGTTGCTCGGCGTCTCCGATAAAGCGTACGCGGCGCGCCTCCAGATCATCGAGTCCACCGAAATAGTCGGAGATTTCGAGCGTTTCAGGATGCGCGTAGAGCGCGTTGATCGTGAAATCGCGGCGCGCGGCGTCGTCTTTCCATTCGGTGGCGTAAGCGATCGTCGCCCGACGACCATCAGTGGCAACATCGCGGCGCAATGTGGTGATCTCGACCGGTCCGCCCTCCAACACGGCGGTGACGGTTCCGTGGTCTATGCCTGTCGGCACCGTGCGGATAGCCGCGGCGGTGCATAGTTCGATCACACGTTCCGGAGTGTGAAGTGTGGCGGCGTCCACGTCGTGCACGTCGACACCCAAAAGCGTGTCGCGCACCGCGCCGCCGACCCATCGCACGTTGTCCGCGCCCAAGGCATCGGTCAGGGCGGTGAGGTCTGGCCTTTGGGTCCAGCCGGTTTGTGGCAGGTGAGTGGTCACGCCTCGCGGTTAATCGGTGAGCGCGTTCACATCAATCCGGCGCGCCAGATTTAGGATGATGGCCGCCGTCACGCCCCAAATCCGAAAGCCTTCATAGTGCATTTCGTAGTAAGCGCGCCACGCGCCGCGCCAATGCACTTCGTTCCGCTCCCAATTGGCGGGCTTGAGCAGCCGATCAAGCGGCGCTTCGAACCAGGCTTCGACCTCGGCGGGGCTGGGGGTGAGATCGAGATCGGGCGGGACGACGCCGAGCACGGGTGTGACGAGAAACCCGGTGCCGGTTTGGTATTCGTCGCTGGTGCCGATCACCCGCACGCTGTCGGGCGGCAGCGCCAGTTCTTCTTCGGCTTCGCGCAGCGCGGCTTCGATGACAGTCTCGCCGGGATCCAGTTTGCCGCCGGGAAAGGCGACTTGTCCCGGGTGATCGCGCATGCCGCGCGGGCGCTGTGTCAGGATCACGGTGGGTTGCGGTCGGTCTGTAACCGCGATCAGAACAGCGGCGGGCGTCGCTCGACCATCGGACAGATTGGCGTCGGAAAGCAGACCGGAGAGTTTGCGCGAGTGCCCAGCCTGATACAATTTGGAAAGGCGGGCGAACAGATCGGCCATTTATGAGGCGATCAGCGAGAAAATCGCGCCTTGGCTGGTGACCAGCCAGTCGTCTCCGCTGGTTTCCAACGCGATTTCCGCAAGCTGATTGTAGGTCGAACGGTTCAGCCGCGCTTCGCAACCGCGCCGAACATGCAGGTAAATCGCCGGGGTTTCGGGATCGCCCGCGACGCGGATGGCGTTTTCAGGGCCAGCGATCACATCGTCATCGGTGTTGAGCCGGAACGCGATGTCGCTGCCCTTGATCTGGCAATCGGTCGCGACAAAGGCCGCGTCGTCGACTTCGATGTGGAGCTTTTCAAACGGGCTCAGCAACCAGTGCTGCCCGGCTTTGTCGCGGGTGAGCAGCCCGGAAAACGCGCGCACCATCGCGGGGCGATGGATGACACCGCCCTCGTGATACCACGTGCCGTCGGCGGCGATCCGCATATCGCTCTCACCGATTTTTTCCGGGTTCCACTTTTCGACCGGGGGCAATTTGCGCTCAGCCACGGCTTGAGCGATTTCAGCGAGCGTCATCTCAGCCAGATAAGGGGGAGGATCATAGGGCATGGCGTTCCAACGTCAGGACGACTGGCCGGGTTCCTTGGTCTGTGGCCCTTCAGCCCATGGCGCAAGCATGCCTTTAGCGGGCATCGCTGGCAAAGCCGGTCCGCGCGCTAATAGACGCTCGGGTTCATAAGGCCCCGGACACTGCCAGCCACCCGTCAGCGCGGCGGAAAAGCCCCACCGCCCGTAATACGCCGCATCGCCAATCAGCACTTGAGCGAACGGCGTTTGACCATCCTCAGCCAAACGCGCTTCGGCGTCGAGCATGGCGGCCATAAGCCCTTGGCCAAACCCTTCGCCTTGGCGTTCGGGCAGGATCGCAACCGGTCCCACCATGATTAGTGGGAGCGCGCGCGCATCGGGATCAACTAAGGCAACCGGCCAGCACTGGATCGTGCCCACCAGCATCTCATCCTGGTCGAGTGCGGCGAAGCTGAGTGCGCTCAGCCAGTCCATGCCCGCGCGAATACGATAGGCGGTGCGCGCGTGGCGGTCTTCGCCAAAGACACGGTCGAGCAATTCCTCCACCATCGCTTCCGGCACGGCGGAAAGCGGGATGAGGCTTGCGATGTTGTCGTTATCAGGCGTGAATACGGCCATCGGGCGGGTAACGGAAATGTTCTCGATGCAAACGGATGGGCGCTACATGCTGATTTTCAGCAAGCGTCCGTTTTTGTACTGTTCGACAACCCAAACGCTTCCGTCGGGGCCTTGCGCGATCGAGCGAAGGCGTTTGTCAAAAGTGTAGCGCCCGACCTCGGTCGCTGTGTCGCCATCGATAGCCACCCGCACGATCGCTCTGGTCTTGAGCCCGGCGATCAACGCGTTGCCCTGCCAAGGCCCAAACATGTCGCCCGTGTAAATAATCATATCGCTCGGCGCGATAACGGGCGTCCAATGGATCGCGGGTTTGGTGAAGCCATCGTCGGCGGTGTGATCGGGAATGTCGGAGCCGTTGTAGTTGTCACCGTTGGAGCGCACCGGCCAACCGTAATTGGCTTCGCGGGTGACGACGTTCAACTCGTCTCCGCCCGCCGGTCCGTGTTCAATCTCCCACAAGCGGCCATCGGGCGCGAAATCCATGCCAAGAATGTTGCGATGACCATAGGACCAGATTTGCGCGGTCACACCTCCTTGGTCGGCAAACGGGTTCCCCTCAGCCGGGGTGCCATCAAGGTTTAGCCGCACAATCGTACCCAGCGTGTTGTCCAGATCCTGCGCGGGCGTCTTCTTCTGGCGATCGCCGCTGGCTATGAAGAGATATTGCTCGTCGGGTGAAATCTGGATGCGGTGCGAAAAGTGCCCTTTGCCGGTGACCTTCGGAGCTTGACGCCAGATTACGTCCAGACCTTCGATCGCGCAGCTATCCGCCTTTTCGTCGCAGACCAGCAGGCCTTTGCCGACCACCGCGCCGCGTGCGCCTTCGTCCCCGGGTTCACCGTCGCCCAGTTCGGCCCAACTTAGATAAATCGTGCGGCCATCTTCGCGATTGGCTTCGCTTTCGAGGAAGGCGATATCGCCGAAACCGCCTTGGCCGCCAAACGCCACTTCGGGCACGCCGCTGACTTCAAGTGTTTCGCCCGTGTTGGTCTTCATCAGGATCAGCTTACCCGGTTGTTCCGTGATGGCGAGCGTTTCGCTGCCCGGGATAAACTCGATCGCCCAGGGGCGGTCGAACTTGCCCATCCTCTCGACCGTCAGGCCGGCTTCCTCAGCTGGCGTTCCTACGCTTTCCCCATCTTGTGCGAAGGCGCAGCTTGCGAGCGCCGCAGCGGAGAGAGACAGTGCGATTGGAAACGTGGAGAGTGTTTTCATGTCAGAGCGTACTCCAGAATGTGATCTTGGCCCCGTCCCGTTGATTATCGGTGTCGATGAGGCCGGGAGAGGGCCGTTGGCAGGCCCGGTGGTCGCCGCAGCCTGCGTGTTGGGAGCGGACCTACCCGCTGGGCTCAACGATTCCAAGAAATTATCGGCCAAACGCCGCGCCGTGTTGGACGAGGGCATTCGCGCCTCGTGCGCCTACGCCGTGGCGGTGGTGGAGCCGGACGAGATCGACGCGGTGAATATCTTCCAGGCGACGATGCTGGCAATGACGCGGTGCGTGGATCAATTGGCCGGTGCACTTTCCGGCGATGTGGAGGTAGTCCTGATCGATGGCAATCAGACGCCTCAAGGGCGCTGCGCGCAGTGGCGATGGCCTGCACGAGCGATTGTCGGCGGCGATGGGATTGAGCCCGCGATCAGCGCCGCGTCGATCCTCGCCAAGGAGCATCGTGATCGCCTGATGATCGAAGCGGCCAAGGACTATCCGCAATATGGCTGGGAAAAGAACAAGGGTTACGGCACCGCGCAGCATATGGAAGCGCTGCGGGTGAACGGGCCCACCCCGCTGCATCGCCGATCTTTCGCGCCGGTCGCCCAAGCGCCGTTGCTGTAGCCCGCTTTGCGTTGGCGCGCGCGGTGCCGTAAGCGCCCGGGCCACCATGACAAACGCGATTCTCTTGAGCCTTGCCGGGCTGGTTGGCCTTGCCTTTGGGGGCGAGCTGCTGGTGCGCGGCGCGGTGGGGATTGCACAGAAGCTCGGCGTATCGACGCTCTTTACGGGGCTTGTGATCGTCGGCTTTGCAACCTCGATGCCCGAAATGGTGGCCAGCGTCGAAGCGGCGCTTCAGGGCTCACCCGCCATCGCGTGGGGCAACGTGGTGGGATCCAATCTGGCGAACACGCTGATGATCCTCGGCGTCTCCGCGCTGGTGATGCCGATCGCTCTGACCGGGGCGGGGCGGCGAGACGCGGTGGTGGCGCTGGTCGCGACACTGGTCTTGTGGGGCCTCGTTGTCAGCGGCGTGGGCGCGCGCTGGATCGGCTTTGCGTTTCTGGCGGGGATCGCCGCGTTTATCGTGTGGCGCTACCTTTACCCTGCTGCGGCCGCGGTCGAAGAGCCGGGCTCGGACGCACAGATCAACCCGTGGGTGGCGGGCGTGCAGTTTCTCGCAGGGCTTGGGATTCTGATCGCCGGCGGTCAGGCGCTGGTCGAAGGCGCGATCGAACTCGCCACGATCTTCAATGTGCCTGAGACGGTGATCGGCCTGACCGTGGTGGCGGTGGGAACCTCGCTCCCCGAACTCGCTGCCTCGATTGCAGCGGCCCTGCGCGGCAAGTCCGGTTTGGCGCTGGGCAATGTCGTGGGGTCCAACATCTACAACATCCTGCTGATCGGCGGGGCGACGATGAGCCTCGCGCCGCAGCCTTTGCCGGGTGATCTGGCGGGCACGCAGATGATCCTGCTCACCGCCAGCGCGCTGGTGGTGCTGGGCCTCGTGTGGTTCGCCAAGAGCATCGGACGGCTGGTAGGCGGCGCGTTGGTCGCGGTGTTTGCGGCGAATGTGGTGCTGGTGTTTGCGTGAAGGAAAGCAGACTTTCGGGAAACGACCCAATTGCGGACATCATGCTTCTTGCGCTAGATTCCGATAATGATCGATATCCCACCAGAGGCAGAGCTGCCACAGGGACAGATTATCGAGCAGCGTTTGGTAAAGTGCGGGCTGGACGCCAAAGGGCTCACGGTCAGATATGAAGCCGAACTAAAAAGCATCGAGGTCATTATTGGACTGGACGCGGGCGCTACCGTGGATCACTTTGCTTGCATCCATGAAGCAAGTGCTCCTGAGCTAGTTTTTTTCGAAGATCGGGAGATGCACGGCGCCTTCTCGGGATGGCTGAGTGAACTGATGAGACCACAAAGGCTAGCGCAGGCAGAAGCCGAGCTCGACAGGCGAGGATTGCTGGACGGATTTCCAGAACGATCTGCCTACTCTTCAGACAAAAAATTTGCCGAGGCGCTTGAGGCCCATTGTGGGCTTGAGATCGGTTCCTTCTTTGAAGAGAGTGAATGGGGCTTGATCGGTAGTCCCAAGACAGATCTATTTCTTGATGAAGCCGAATGGGACAAATTCATCTGTATATTGACTGCGATGAGTTTCGCGAGCGCCAAGGGCGAAGCATTTAAGGTGGGGTTTGTCGGCAACGAACTCGTGCGAGAAGAGCCTTAGCATCTCCTCTCCACCCCCAAATCAGCCACAGAGCCTGTTCATCCGGAACCCAGCAAGCCGACATTCGCGGCAAAGTAGCCGCCGTCAAAAGTCCGCCAACGTCCTGAGTCCTCGACGCAACACCCACCTGATCTGGAGTCTTGGAGCACAGCGAGGACTCAACATCTTGTGGGGTCATGTTTCGTTCCGCCGCTACCCATAGGTCGTTGACGCGCCGTTAACCATAATCCGCGAAAACTCTTTGCTTGACGGGAGTCCGGCGAGGACTCACCCTGTGGATAACTTTGGCCACATCTATCGTCGGGGACAATGCAGTGGGCGTGATCGATACCAAGAAGACCAAGCCGAAATCCGCCGTTCAGGCGGAACTGGACCTTGGCGCGCTGCTGCCGACGGGGCAAATCCTGAGCGGCGATTGCATCGAAGCGATGCGGTCTTTGCCGGACAACTCGATCGACTGCGTGTTCGCCGATCCGCCATACAACCTGCAGCTGGGCGGCGACCTCAATCGCCCCGACGGATCGGAAGTCGACGCGGTGAACGACCACTGGGACCAGTTCGACAGTTTCCGCGCCTATGATGAGTTTACAAAGGCTTGGCTGACGGAAGCGAGACGCGTTCTCAAGCCCGATGGCGCGCTGTGGGTGATCGGCAGCTATCACAACATCTTTCGTGTCGGCGCGATCCTGCAGGATCTGGGCTTCTGGATCCTCAACGACATCGTGTGGCGCAAGACCAACCCCATGCCCAATTTCAAGGGCACCCGCTTCACCAACGCGCACGAAACGCTGATCTGGGCAAGCATGGGGGAGAAGGCGCGCTACCACTTTAATTATCGTGCAATGAAGACCTTAAACGACGAACTTCAGATGCGTTCGGATTGGGTGATGCCGATCTGCTCGGGCCAGGAGCGTCTGAAAGAAGGCGGCAAGAAAGCCCACCCCACGCAAAAGCCCGAAGCGCTGCTGTATCGCGTTTTGCTCGCCACCACGGAAACGGGCGACGTGGTGCTCGATCCGTTCTTTGGCACCGGGACCACCGGAGCGGTCGCCAAGCGTTTGGGCCGCCAATGGATCGGCTGCGAGCGCGAGACATTCTACCGCGACGTTGCGACCAAACGGATCGCGAAGGAACTGCCGCTTGATGAAAGTGCGCTGAAGACCATGCAGAGCAAAAAGGCCGCGCCGCGCGTCGCCTTTGGAACGTTGGTTGAAAACGCGCTGATCCCGCCGGGCACCAAACTGTTTGACAAGAAGCGCCGCTGGATCGCGACGGTGCGCGCCGATGGGTCGCTTGAACTGGATGGTCAAACAGGCTCAATCCACGGCCTCGGCAAAGACCTGCAAGGCGCGCCTAGCTGCAACGGCTGGACGTTCTGGCATTATGAAAAAGGCGGGGAAGTGTTGCCAGTCGACGCCGCGCGCCAACTTTTCCTTCTGGCAAGCGAAGACTGAAGGCGGCGCTACGCTGTGCGCTCAATTCCGCCGCGCCCTTCGGGGGTTAGCACCGCTGAATCGAAGACGATGTGCTCCTCCACGGCCATGCCGTTTTTGATCCGAAAGCGATCCACGCCGCGATAGGTGCGCGTTTCTCCGTGGATGAGCGCCTTTGTTTCCCATGCGATGTAAAGCCTGTCGCCATTGCCCGTGCAGTCGAGCGGCGTGACCGTCAGCTCCTCCATTTGGCCAAGCAGTTCACCCATCCAGTCGGCGTAGGCGGCGCCTGACATAACGCCCGCTCCGGTGAAATGGATGGACGCGTCGGGAGCAATCACTTCCGCCACGCGGGGCCCTGATGGAGCGGCCCAAAAGGATACGAAACGTCGATAGAAATCCTGATGTTCGTCGCTCAGTTCGGCCATACCATCGGCATCCATTTTCACTCTCCTAACTACCAGTACAGCAATTATGTGCGCTATGCACATATTGTCAATTTGAAAAACGTGCGCTGCGCACGTAAAACGCACACATGATTGATCAGACAGCCAATTTGTTGGGCGCCGTGGCGTTGGCGGTGAGTGATAAGATTCACGAGAGTGCGCGGGATATCGTACGACATTCGGGTGAAACGCCCGCCGCGCTCATTGTGATCGGATACGGGACCGGCCCATCCAACGATCAACTCAAACGCACTCTGGGTCTTTCGCATCCCGGCACAGTCAGGCTGGTCGATCGCTTGGTAGCGGATGGAATGGTGGAGCGACGCACGGGTCAGGACCGGCGCGCGGTCGCGCTTTATCTAACCGAGAAGGGGATGACCGTTCGCGAAGACGTGTTGGCGGGGCGTCTCGCCGCGGTTCGTCCCTTTGTCGAGGCGCTGAAACAACCCGAACGCGAGACCTTGCGCGACACCCTGCACGCTCTGCTGAGCGCCCTTGATCCTAGCGACGCTGAACGTCGCACGCTGTGCCGAATGTGCGATGGCCGCGTGTGCACGAACTGCCCAATACCCGCCAATTTTCGCAAGGAGGCACAGGAGCCGTCCTGAGCGGCGTCTCCGCTTGCGAGGTATCTGTTCAAACCGGCCTGACGTGATATCCGTCTCCGAAAGATAAGATGAGGGGCTTCGCTCAATGACACTTTCCCAACCGCTCACCCTGCCGTGCGGGGCGATCATGCCGAACCGTTTGGCCAAGGCGGCGATGACCGAGGGGCTGGCGGACGCGCGCGGCGTGCCCACGCCGGACTTGGAACGGCTGTACGGCATTTGGTCGGACGGCGGATGCGGGATGCTGCTTTCAGGCAACCTTCAGATCGACCGCGATCATCTGGAGCGGCCCGGCAACGTCATTCTGGATCGCGAGCTGAACGACGAAGAGATCGCCGCATACGAACGCTGGACCGCTGCGGGCACGCGGGGCGGCAATCACTTTTGGGCGCAGATCAGCCATGCCGGGCGCCAGACCTTCTCGATGATCAACCCACACCCCAAAGCGCCGAGCGCGGTCAAGCTGGGCCTTCCCGGTGGCCAATTCGGCGAGCCGGTGGCGCTCGAAGACGCCGAGATCGAAGAGATCATCGCCAAGTTCATCCGCGCCGTGCGCATCTGCAAAGACGTCGGCTTCACCGGCGTCCAGATCCACGGCGCGCATGGCTATTTGATCTCACAGTTTCTTTCCCCGCGCTCCAACCAGCGCACCGATCGTTGGGGCGGCAGCCTGGAAAACCGCGCGGCGCTTTTGCTGCGGGTGATCGAGGGGTCTCGCGAGGCGGTCGGTCCCGAATTTCCGATCAGCGTGAAACTCAACAGCGCGGATTTCCAAAAGGGCGGCTTTGCCTTTGAAGACTCATTGCAGGTCGTCCAATGGCTGGAAGAGCGCGGCGTCGATCTGATCGAGATTTCGGGCGGCACCTACGAACAGCCCAAACTGCTTGGTATTGAAGGAATGGAGCCCGCAGAGGATCCGCAAGTCGCCGCTTCCACCGCCGCGCGCGAGGCGTATTTCGTCGATTTCGCCAAGGCCATGAAAGACGCGGTGGATGTGCCTTTGATGGTGACCGGCGGGTTTCGCAGCCGGATCGCGATGGAGCAGGCGGTCGAAAGCGGTGCCGCCGATGTGGTTGGGCTGGGCAGGCCGCTATGCGTCGCCGCCGATGGCGCGAAGCAAATCCTGGAAGGCGCGGATAGCCTGCCGACCGTTGAGAAGGAGCTTTCGCTGTTCCCACCGATCCTGCAATTCCTGAACGGGGTTAAAGCGCTGCGCGCCGCGGCCGGTTTTGCAACGCAGTTCTGGTTCTACATGCAGATCTACGCGCTGGGCCGCACGGGGCGGACGGATCCCGATCTTTCGGTGTTCAAGGCGTGGCGCTCGGTCGAAAAGGAGCACTCGGCGCGCTTGAAGGCGATGCGCGCAGCCTGAAGCCCCGCCGCGCTAGGCCGCGCAACGGCGCAAAACCCGCTTTGGCCGCTGTCCTACACACAGGTCCTTCGCTAAGCCTGCGCGCATGTTCGCGATTTCCTACATTTGGGACAGGAAAACAGCGCGTTCCCGGTGGGGATTTTTAGCTTCAGGACCGTGTAACACGCGGTCCATGTCTCGCCCGATAAGACGCCTTGGAGAGCCGCTATGACCGCGTCGGTTTACGTCCAACCTATCGCCTTTGCCTCCGGTCCGCAGGTGGAAGATGGGGCCGCGATCCGACTTGGTGGTAGCCTCGTCTACGCCAGCCGCTTTGCGCTGATTGTGCGGGATGAGGATAAGGTGATCGAACGGCGCCTGTTCGGCGTGCGCGAGGCGGCGGCGACGTTGGAAACGCTCGACGGCGCGTTGGGCCGCGACGCGCAGCAGCAATGGGACAACCTCGCTAAGGCGCACTCGCCGTTGCAGCTGGGAAGTCGCACCGTGCGGCTCGATCAGCCGCAGGTCATGGGCATCCTCAACGTGACGCCTGACAGCTTCTCGGATGGCGGCGACTTTGATGAAGTCGAAGAAGGCCGCAAACACGCCGCCGCGATGATCGAAGCGGGCGCGGCGATTCTCGACATCGGCGGCGAAAGCACGCGGCCCGGCGCGTCCGCCGTGTGGGAGGGGGACGAGAAAGATCGGGTTCTTCCGGCTATCGAATACTGCGCCAAGATGGGCGCGGCGATCAGCCTCGACACGCGGCGCGCGGGCGTGTTGGAAGCGGGGCTACAAGTGGGTGCGCAGATGGCGAACGACGTGTCCGCCATGCGCTATGATGATCGCATGACCGAGCTCGTGGCGGCGAGCGGTTGTCCGATCGCCCTGATGCACGCGCCGGGCGCGGGCGATGATTTGCACGAAGGCGGCGACTACACAGATGTCGTCACCGAGGTGTTCGATTTCCTCAAAGCCGCGCGCGACAAGGCGATCGTAAGCGGGATCGCGGCGGAGCGCATCGTGCTGGATCCGGGCATTGGGTTCGGCAAATCGCTGAGTGACAATCTCGCGCTGCTGAACGCGCTGCCGCTGTTTCACGCGCTGGGAAGCCCGCTGCTGGTTGGGCTAAGCCGCAAACGGATGATCGGCGCGCTTTCGAACGAAGAAGAGGCGGACGCGCGATTGGGTGGCTCGATTGCCTTGGCGACGAAGGCGATGGACGCAGGCGCACACATCCTTCGGGTTCACGATGTCTTCGAAACGGTGCAGGCGCGCAATGTGTGGCGCGGCCTGCGCGACGCCGCGCTGACGGATTTCAGCGGGATTCCCCTTTAGAGCGGGGCGGGTGCTCGGTAAGCGCAAGCGAACTCAAAACCTAAAGCGTAAAGCCACCGTCGGTCACTAGCACATGGCCGGTGATGTTCGCATCGCTCAGCAGATAAAGGATGTTGTCCGCAATCTCGTCAGACGAGGCGAAGCGTTGCAAAGGCGTTGTCTTGGCCATCCGCTTGATCGTCTTTTCGCGACCAATCGCTTCGACGGAGCGGTTGAAATCCTCTCCGCCTTCCCAGATCGCGGTGTCCACGCCGCCCGGCGCAATCGCGTTGACTCGGATGTTCTCGCCCGCGTTTTCCATCGCCGCGATGCGCGCCATATGCGCAACGGCGGCTTTGGCTGGGCCGTAAGGGCCGATCATCGGCACGGGTTTGATGCCGGTGGACGAACCCGTGATCACCAAGCTGCCGCCGGTGTCCTCGCCCTTGGCCTTAATGCCTCTGAGCGCTGCGCGCAGGGTCAGGAACGCGCCGTCGAGATTGATGTCCATCACCCGCCGCCATTCGGCGAAGCTCAAGTCCGCCACCGCGCCAAATCCGCCAACGCCTGCGTTCACAACGGCGTGATCGAGACCGGCCAGTTGCGGCTCAAGCGCGTCCCAAAGGTCTTCATCGGCGACCGATCCGATGACCGGCACAACCTCACAATCGAGATTGAGCGCTTCAATACCTTCGGCGTTCACATCGTTCAAAAACAGCCTGGCCGCGCCGCGCGCCGCCAGGGCTTTTGCGCAGGCCGCTCCGATACCCGAAGCCGCACCGGTGACGAGCGCGCTGCGCCCTGCGAAATCTTTCATATCCGTCATGCTGCAGCCGCCTAATGGCTTCGCATCGGCAAGTCGAGCGTGGCGGGCAAAAGTCAATTTTTTGAGCGCGCTGTAACCCCAAAGGCGAACGAGCCGAAACCCAGTGCGGGCGCGCGACCCCCTGCGCGCCTTTCAAATCACTCCTAACCAGAATTCTTGGAGAGCTCACCAATGCACGTATTGTCACCCCGCCGCCTCGCCCTGTTCACCGCCACTGGTTTGGCCGCCTTCATCGCCACTTCGCCCGCCGCAGCGCAGGCGCAAGATGTGGACGGTGGTATCTATGTCACCGGCCGTGTGGGCGCGGCGCTGCCGAGCGATTTCAACCTTGAGGGCGTGCAAGACCCGCAAGGCGCATCACCTGGCGCAGCGGGCGCTCCCGCCAATGTCGAGACCCAGTTGGACAGCGATGTCACTTTCTCGGGCGCCATCGGTTACAAGCTTCCTACGCGCCTTTTCGGCGTGATCGAGCCGAGCTTCGAAATCGAATACACCAACACCAGCCTCGATGTGGATGGGGGCAGCTTTAACGGCGGCAACCAGACCTTTTTGGGTGACCTCGATGTCGAGACCTTCACCGTGAACTATCAAGCGGACTTTGCGCTGAGCGAGGGAAGCGTGGTGACGCCGTTCCTGGCCGGTGGGCTTGGTATTGCCGACGTGGAAAGCAACATCCTCTATTTTCCCGCCAGCGCGAGCGCGCCGACTTTTGGCGTGATCGCGGATGACACCGCCTTCACCTATCACACCGACGCCGGTGTGCGCTTCGACTTGAGCGACACCATCGCGCTTGATGCGCGTATTCGCTACCAGCGGGTCGACGGGCTGGATCTTGAGCGTCGCTTTGTCGCGGGCGGAAACGACGCTTTTAACGCCAATGTTTCGGGTGATTTCGAAACGGTGAACTTGCTGGCCGGTGTGCGCTTCAGCTTTTGATTGGTGAGAGGGCGGGGCACGGCGTCCATACCGGGCGCTGTGCCCCCACCTTAGGCCGCGTTATCAATCCCGAGATCGGATAGCTTGCGATACAGCGTCGAACGGCCAATGCCCAAACGCCGGGCAACCTCTGTCATACGACCGCGATAATGCCCGATGGCCAGACGGATCACGTCGGCCTCAATCTCTTCGAGCGGACGCAAATTGCCATCCTCGGTGTAGAGCATGATGCCCACGCCTTCAGGCTGGACGGGCGATGCGTTTGTCTCCAGATCGCCCAGCAATTCGGAAAGCTGCGGGAAACTCTCGGCGGTCAGCGTATCGCCTTCGCAATAGACCGCCGCTCGGAACAACACCGACTGCAATTGGCGCACATTGCCCGGCCAATCGTAAGCGGCGAGCAGCGCTAACGCGCCGTCATTGACCGAGAGGTGCTTGAGCCCCGGCTGTTCGCCAATGCGGCCCAAAAAGTGGCGGGTCAGAGCGGCAATATCACCGGTGCGCTCGCGCAGCGGCGGCAGCGCGATACGCGTGGCGCCGAGCGTTTCGGCCAGCTTGGCGTCGAAATCCCCGGCTTTGACAAGCTCTTCGAGTGAGTGGCTGGTGGCGCACAGCAAGCGCACATCCACCCGGAAGCCATGCGCCGCGCCGACGGGTCGCACGATCCCACTTTCGAGCGCTTCGCTTAGATGTTGCTGCGCCTCGGGGCTGATGCGATCCACTTCGTCGAGCACTAATGTGCCGCCATCGCAGTGCTGCATGGCGCCGATCTGGCGATCAAACGCGCCCGGGAACGCATTGGGTTCGTGCCCGAAGAGAACCGAGCCAAGCGAATTGCCCGGAACGCTCGCGACATTGATGATGCGGAAGGGCGCTTTGGAGCGCGGGCTGGCGGCGTGCATGGCCCGCATCAACATTTCTTTGCCTGTGCCGTTTTCGCCTTCGATCACGGTGTGGCCATGGCCGCGCGCCGCTTTGGCGGCTTGAGCCAGAGCCGTGCGAAACTTGGGAGCGGTGCCGATCATCGCGTCGAAATCGAGGCTCGCCGACATCTTTTCGGTTAGCGGGGCGAGCTCTTTGCGCGGCGTTTCGCGGCGGGTGGCGGCGTTGAGCGCCTCCATTAGGCGATCCGGAGCAATCGGTTTAACTAGGTAATCGGTCGCGCCGGCGCGCATAGCTTCCACCGCGAGCAAAGGCGAGGCGCTGGTCGTGAGCATCAGAATGGGAAGCGCCGGGCGGCGTTCCTTTATCTCTTGGATCAGCGCGCAGGTGTCGTCTCCCGGCACCCATTGATCCAGCAAAACCGCGCACAGCTGCATGCCCTCGTGCGTGCCCAACGTCGCGATGGCGGACTCCGCGTCGTTCGCCACAAGCGTGCGCCAGCCTTCGCGCGCGGCGATGGCCGAAATCAACCGGCTCTGCGCCGGTTCATCGTCAATCAGCATGACGAGGCGGGTTTCCGCGTCTGACATGGTGTGCAGCCTATGCTCCCCTGCGATTGCAAGCCTATGAATCCCCTTTTGGGACACGAGTTCGGCATAGTCAGATCAGGTAAAGACGTGATTAAGGCTGATTGAGGCGCTGCGACGGGGTGACGCGTCCGCGCGGGGGCTTGAGCTTGCGCGGCGGCTTCGATACGGGCGTGCGCATCAGGGGCGAATAAAGAATTCGGCAACCTTTTGCCGTCTGCCCCGTTTGGGATCATCAAGAGGGAAATAACAAGGCATGGCTAGCCAGGACTTAGATCAGAAGGACAAACTCTACGGCGGCTTTATGAGCACGCTGAAATGGGTCATACCGGTC
>JBCCKJ010000005.1:0-24838 GCA_039027455.1 Pseudomonadota bacterium
GCGGGCCGTAACTGCGCCATGGTCTGGATCTGATAAATGAGCGGCACGCCCCGGCTCACCACGTCGCGCGCAATCGCTCCCGGATCGCCAAACGACAACATGATGGCGGCGGGCTTGGTTTCGCGGTCGAGAACGTAATCAAGCGCGGAGTGGTCCTGCTCCATCTTCCAAGTAATGAAGCCACAGCCGAGCCGCGCGGCGGCTTCGGGATCGGTCGAGAGGGCCTGCGAAGCGATGGAAAATTCCCGCTCGGTCCAGTCGAGATCGCCGTATCCGCCCCCGATCAGCCCCAGCGCGCCCGCTTTGGCGCTCGCCGCCGCCAGCTCGCCTCCCGAAGCCAGCGCCATCGGCGCGAGCGCAATCGGCGTGGTGAGGCCAAAGCGGCGCATGAAGCGGTTTTCAGAAAAGCTCTTTGTCATACGAAGGGGCCTATCGGTACCAGCTTGCGCGTCAATGCAAAGGCGCTTGCCTTTACCCGCGCGGCCCGCTCCTATGTCGGGTCACGAGATCGGGAGAGGGACCGTTATGTACACGCTCTATGGCGCGCTCGCGTCGCCGTATTCAATGAAGATGCGCGCCATTCTGCGCTATCGCCGGATCGTCCACACATGGAAACACGGCGCGGTGGCTCAGGCGATGCTTGCCAAGGTAAAGGCTCCCGTGATTCCGGTGCTCGAATTTCCCGATGGCACTTTCGCGAACGACAGCACGCCGCTGATCTACACACTGGAAGAACGCCACGCGGCCCGCTCGATCGTGCCGGCGGACGAAGGCCACGCTTTTCTTGCGCATCTGATCGAGGACTTTGCCGACGAATGGCTGACCAAGGCGATGTTCGGCTATCGCTGGCTGGAAGAGATTGACCAGAAGCAGATGAGCGAATGGCTGGCTTTTGACGCGTTCAAGGGCGGCGGTGAGCAAGCGGTGGCGCACGCGGCGACGTTTCGCGAGCGGCAGGTGGGACGTATGGCGATTGTCGGGTGCACGCGCGAAAACTTCCCGCTGATTGAAGCGTCGACAAAGCGTGTGCTGGCTGCCCTCGAAGCGCAGGTCACATCCGACCACTGGCTCTTCGGGTCTCGGCCTTCGATGGCCGAATTCAGTCTGTTCGGGCAGCTCTCGCAATTGGGCGTCGACCCCACCGCGCAGGCCATGATGCGCGCCGAATTTCCCTACACCTATCGCTGGCTTCTCCACGTCGACGACGCGTCGGGGATCGAAGGCGAGTGGAGCACCGATCTTAAACCCGCAACCAAGGCGATCCTCGCCGAAGTGGGTCGGGTTTACGCGCCCTTCCTTTTGGCGAATGCACAGGCGGCGCAAACGGGTGAGGACACATTCCGCATGGAAGTCGACGGGCTGCCATACGGACAGGGCGTGTTCAAATACCAGCTAAAGTGCCTCGCCGATCTGCGCGCCCGATATACGGGGTTGTCGGATGAGGCGAAGAGCGGGGTTGATCCGGTGCTTGACGAAGCGGGGTGTTTGCATTTCCTCGATTAGACGGGCCGAACTTCAAGTTATCGCAAAAAGTTATCGTCGGGCCGCTTATACACTCACAGGTCGGATCGGAGGTAGGTTCCCTACGTTGATCTGGTGACGGCGCCGGACTCTTCCAGCGCTCGGGTTCGAACATTCGAGGGTGCATGATTCTCGACTTTTCACAAAAGTACAAGTCGCTCAATGTGGAATTTAGCGCAGACGCAGTGCGTCGAAGCGCTCAGATTGTGGAACGCATCGAGGACGTGAATCCGCACCTACCCGACGGCTGGCCGGTTGGATACGAGCAAGAAATTTACTCGCGGGCAAGCCAGATCGCGATTTCCTGTGGGCGTGCGTATGATGTCTCCGAGATCGTGCCTGGAATGATCTATAAGCGCTCGAAAAGCGCTGATAAGATCTATGCGCGACCGTCTCCCGAACTGTGCCTGTTCAAGTTGTGGCATCACGATGGCGGCGAGTGCCCCGCTTTGACGCGCGCGTCGATTGAATATCTGGCCGCGCGCATCGGAACTGAGATACGTTGGCGCGAGATGTACACCACGCAATTCAAGTCCGGCCATCGGATTCGTTTTGCGGCCGCAGCGGAGATTGATACCGCCCTTGATCGTTTCGTTGCGCGATTTAACGAACCTGTCTCGATCGACGACGTGATGGTCCGGTGTGCGCAGCTCTACATGATGTTTTTGCTGATTCACCCCTTCCGGGACGGGAATGGCTTTGCCGCGCGCGCTCTGCTTCAGCTTTATCTAAACCACGCTGTGAGATTAAAAAGTCCAATCGTTACAATATTACCGATATATTACAATAGTCTTGATCTATATCAATTTGGCTACCTTGAATGGAGCATCAATAATAGGGGAGATCACTTCGTACGGTCTTTGGCCGATTCTATTGAACGTCTTATCGATCTATACTTGATAGAGTTTGGAATTAGGGCCTAGAATGCTTGTGCATCGCTACTGATGCGCCCCCTAAATGAGAGAAAACTATGACTTTTCGCAAATTGACCAAATCCGAAATGGACTTCGTAAACGGTGGATGTTCAGGGACTGGCCCTTGTGGCCCTGCCGATGGCAGCGACCCCCGCACTCCCGTGACGGGTTGGGGCGGTGATGGCTCGGAAGAAGCCTATGCTAACGGTGATTACAGGTAAGATCCCTATGCCTCGCTGAAAGGCTTGGCGCCAAAGAAAGCGCGCGCGATGACCGATGCCATCGCGCGCGCTTCGCTTCTCGTTGGATTTTTTTTGGCCTAGCCGTGCTCGACGATAAACTCTTCAACCACGGGCGCCACTTTCTTGCGCCACTTGCTGCCGTTAAAGATGCCGTAATGCCCGGCGCCTTCGGCCATGTAGTAGCGCTTCTTGGACCTGGGCAGATTGCGCGCCAGCGGCAGCGCGGCGTTGGTCTGTCCAAGGCCTGAAATATCATCGCGCTCGCCTTCAATCGCGAGCAAGGCGGTGTCGGTGATGCCGCCCAGATCGACCACTTCACCCCGGTGCTTGAACGTGCCGTTGGGGATGGAGTGCTTCTGGAACACCTCTTCGACGGTTTGGAGATAGAACTCAGCCGTCATGTCGCACACGGCGCGGTATTCGTCGTAGAAATCCTTCGTTGCCTGCGCGCTTTCCTGATCGCCGGCGGTGAGGTGTTTGAACATCTCATAGTGGCTCATCATGTGGTTTTGCAGGTTCATGCTCATAAAGGCCGAAAGCTGCATGAAGCCCGGATAGACTCGGCGGCCCGCGCCGCGATAATTCATCGGCACCGTGGCGATCACACTCTGACGGAACCACTCGATCGGGCGTTCCATCGCGTGATTGTTGACGCTGGTGGGGCTTTCACGCGTGTCGATCGGCCCGCCCATCATGGTGAGGGTGAGCGGCGTTGCGGGTGATTTGTGCAGGTTCATCAGCGCGGTCGCGGCAAAGGCCGGGACGCTGGGCTGGCATACCGCCATCATGTGGGGGCGTGTGCCCCCTTTATTGGCGGCTTCGAGCCGGATCTGCTCCAGAAAATCCATCAGATAATCGATGTAATCGTCGAGATCGAAATGGCCTTCATGGGCGGGCACCATTTTCGCGTCCGCCCAATCGGTGATGTAGACAATGCAGCTTTTCAGCATGCGCTCCACCGTGCCGCGCAGAAGCGTGGCGTAGTGACCGCTCATCGGCGCGACGATCAACAGGCGCGGGGATGTTTCGGGCAGGCCGGTGTGTCGGAAGCGCTTTAGATCGCCGAAGGCTCGATTGACCACCGTGGCTTCTTCCACGGGGTGGATCTCGCCGTCCACCTCGACTTCGGTGATGCCGAAAGCGGGCTTGGAATAGGCGGCGGTGGCGTGCGCCAGCACGTCGAGCGCGTTGGCCGCCATGGGGCCAAACCCGCTACGGCTGAACGGGTTGGCCGGATTGCTAAGCATTTCCGAGCTGATCGAAGCAAAAGAACTGACCGAATTCAGCCAGTTACGCTGCAGCTCATAGGCTTGGTAGAGCATAAAGCTCTCTCCTTCGTCCATGCGCCTTCCGCTGTGCGACGGTAAGGCCCCTAAAGCCCGCATGAGCGCGGATTACGCGCGCTTTCTAGCGGGGGCTCTGCGCGAGATCCCGCGCGCGCAACGCCTTCAAATTGCCCCCATGGGGGCCGTGTCCTGTGCGCTAAATGGCGATTTGCGACCAATTGTGCAATGCACAATATTGGCATGTGTCCACCGATAAGACGGTGTCTACGCCTTTTTGCACGTGAAATTGGCGGCAATCGCGCCTAAATCGACCTTTCCATGACTAGCGACGTTGCGCACCTTTCCTCAGCAGAACCCGAAACACCTTTCGAGGCTGACGCCTCCGGAAGCGAGGTGGACGGCGCTGCGCTGCTTGACGATGATGCCGATGACGCGGCCAAACCGCGCTCGCTCCGCCCGCTAGTGATGATTTATCGCGAAGCCGCCAAATATCCGCGCGAGGTGGTATTCGCGCTCATCGCTTTGATGGTCACCGCCGCTGGCACTCTGGCGCTGGCTCCCGCCGCGCAATTGATTGTGGATCGCGGGTTTGGCGCTTCGGGCGAAGGCGCGGGCGATATCGCGCGCTGGTTTCGCTATCTCGGCCTTTTGGTCGTCGTAATCGCGCTGGGCACCGCCGCCCGGTACTATTTCGTAAGCTGGATCGGGGAGCGGGTTGTCGCTGATATCCGCGCCAAAGTGCACCGCAATCTCATGCGCCTGTCGCCGTCCTTTTACGAGATCAACAGCCCCAAAGAGATATCAAGCCGGATGACGGCGGACACGGCCATTATCGAAACGGTTGTGGCGACCACGGTTTCAGTTGCCCTT
Source organism: Pseudomonadota bacterium (assembly GCA_039027455.1). GTDB lineage: Bacteria > Pseudomonadota > Alphaproteobacteria > Sphingomonadales > Sphingomonadaceae > Erythrobacter. The sequence continues at coordinate 4,834 of JBCCKJ010000005.1, forward strand.
CGTAACACCTTTATGGGCGTTGGCGGCACGATTTACCTGTTCTGGGTGCTGCCCGAACTGTTCATATGGCTGGCTGTTGGCATCCCCGGCATCGTTCTGCCGATCGTTTTCTTCGGCCGCCGCATTCGCAACATCTCGCGCGACAGCCAGGATCGCGTGGCCGATGTCGGCGCGATGGTGACTGAAGTCTTGGGCGCGATGAAAGTCGTGCAAGCCTTCAACCAGCAAGACCGCGAAGCTTCTCGTTTTGCCGACGCGGTGGAGCGCACGTTCGACACCGCCCGTCGCCGGATCATCCTGCGCGCGGTGATGACCTCTATCATCATCTTCGCCATCTTCGGCTCGGTTGTTTTACTGTTGTGGCGGGGCGCGGAGGGTGTGGCCGCCGGGGAGATTTCGGGCGGGACGATTATCGGCTTTATCCTCGGCGCGGGTTTGGTCGCTGGCTCGCTTGGCGCGCTGACCGAGGTGTATGGCGAATTGCTGCGCGGCGCGGGCGCGGCCAGCCGATTGGCCGAACTGCTTTCCGCCGAACCCGAGATTTCCGCGCCGGCGCGGCCCGAAAACCTGCCGAGCCCTGCGCGCGGTGGCCTTTCATTCCGCAACGTGACCTTCCGTTATCCGGCGCGCCCGGACACCGCGGCTCTGACGGATTTCAGTCTGGAGATCGAACCGGGCGAGACCGTGGCGATTGTCGGTCCTTCGGGTGCGGGCAAATCGACGATTTTTCAGCTGGTCGAACGCTTTTACGATCCGCAATCGGGGACCATCCGGTTGGACGGTGTCCCGCTGACGAAAGCGGACCCCGCCGATATTCGCGCACGCATGGCTTTGGTGCCGCAGGACGGCGCCTTGTTCAGCGCCGACGCGCGCGACAATCTGCGCTACGGCAATTGGGGCGCGAGCGACGCCGAAATCTGGGAAGCGGCGTGCGCGGCCAACGCCAAAGAGTTTATTCGGGAATTGCCGGAGGGGCTCGACACCTATCTTGGCGAAGGCGGCACCCAATTATCAGGCGGCCAAAGACAGCGCGTAGCGATCGCGCGAGCGCTTCTGCGAGACGCGCCCATCCTTTTGCTCGACGAAGCGACGAGCGCGTTAGACGCCGAAAGCGAGCAATTGGTGCAGCAAGCCCTCGAAACGTTGATGAAGGGGCGCACCACCTTGGTGATCGCGCACAGGCTGGCCACCGTGCGGCAAGCTGATCGCATCGTCGTGCTGGATGAAGGGCGCATCGTTGAGCAGGGCACCCACACCCAACTCGCGCAAGCTGGCGGCCTCTATTCCCGCCTCGCCAAGCTGCAATTCGCCAGCACCGAAGCGGCTTAAGGATTAACGTGCGGCCCGCTCCAGCGACCTGTGGTTTGCGCCCAGCGCTGCGTTGACTTGAACCGCGCCCCTGCCATGGAGGGCCAGCCATGACACTGCTTCAACTGGTTATCATCGCGGTCGTCCAAGGGATCACCGAATTCCTGCCGATTTCCTCGTCCGGGCACCTCATCCTCATTTCGTTCTTTACGGGGTTCAAAGATCAGGGCCCCTTGATTGATGTTGCGGTCCATGTCGGATCGCTGCTGGCGATTATCGTCTATTTCTTCAAAGATGTGCTCGTCCTGGCGCGCGGCGGCTTTGCGAGCGTGGGACTTGGCGCTGGCGGTCCGAACGCGTCCGCTGAACGCCGCCTGTTCTGGTGGATCGTGTTGGGAACCATCCCCGCCGTTGTGTTCGGCCTTTCGATCAAGCTCGGCGTGTTCAATGGCCTCGCGACCAGCCTCTTCGGCATCACGATTGTGGATGGCGACCTGATGTCTTCGATCCGCTTCACCGATCTCATCGCGTTCAACCTCATCACTTATGGCGCGCTTCTCGGGCTCGCTGATTGGCTGGGCCGGGAAGAGAAGGTGTTTGAAGACATGACGTGGCGCGATGGGCTTCTGGTCGGGCTTGCGCAGGCGCTGGCGATCATACCGGGCACCAGCCGTTCGGGCGTCACGATGACGGCGGCGCGCGCTTTGGGCTACAAGCGCGTGGAAGCCGCGCGGTTTAGCTTTCTCCTCTCCATTCCCGCCGTGGCCGGGGCGGGCGTGTTGATCGTGCCGGAGATCTTTGAAGCGGGCACTGAACTCGCGCTGGACGCGCTGATTGCGGGCGCGCTGACCTTTGTCGCGGCCTTTGCAACGATGGCGTTTCTTATGAACTTTCTGAAGCGCGCCTCGATGATGGTGTTTGTGCTCTACCGGGTCGCGATGGGGGCGGCGCTGCTTTACTTCTTTTGAACCGCGCGCACCGATAAGCGCGTGAGGAACAAGCGCGCTCTTGGATTGTTTCTTGCATAACTCACAACAAAACGTCGCGTCGGCGCCCCCCTTCCGACGCGATCAAATGGAACTTGCATGACGATTTTCGTCTTAATCCTATTGGGCGTTAGCCTTGGCTGGCTGAGCTCTATCCTTATGCACACCGAAACGGCGGGCGCGATCCTGCGCCAACTGGCCGTAGGCCTTGCCGCGTCGTTGATCGGAGGCCTCGTCTTGAACGGAGGCTCAATATTCGGAGGCCTGTATTTGACCGGCCTTGGAGCGGGCGCGATTGCGGCCATCGCCGCGCTGATCTTGTATCACGCCATTGTCACCCGGCGCGAACAAGCCAACCTCTAATTTGTAAAGGCGTCAGACCGGTTTCGCGCCGCTACCCGCTCCGCCGCGCAGGTGGTATTCCTGCGTGCCGCGATGGAGCACATAATCGACGTCGATCACGGAGCTGTTCGCGTAAGTGAAGCCGGAAGGCAGATTGCGATAGAGGCGGTCAAAGTCGCGCTCGACCGTTTGGCGATAGAGATCGTCAAAGCTCTCGATGACGAAATAGGTCGGCTGAAGATCGCTAATGACGTAGTCCGTCCGCATCACGCGGTCGACGTTGAGCATGATGCGGTTGGGGCTTTCCCCCTCGACCGCAAACACCACTTCGGTTGGGCCAGAGAGAATACCGGCGCCATAGGCCTTAATGCCGTCGGTCTCTTCGATGAGGCCGAATTCCACCGTATACCAATAAAGCGAGCCCAGCGATTTGAGGCGGTTGTAGCGCATCGCCTTCCACCCTGCGCGACCGTATTCCTGCATATAATCGGCGAAAACAGGATCAGTCAGCATCGGCACGTGGCCGAAGACATCGTGAAAGACATCCGGTTCCTGAATGTAATCGAAGGTCTCGCGCGTGCGGATGAAATTGCCCGCCGGAAAACGCCGATTGGCCAAATGCCAGAAAAAGACATGATCGGGGATCAGCATGGGCACCGGCACCACGCTCCACCCCGTGAGCGCGTGCAGCTCTTCCGACATGGCGCCGAATTCGGGAACGCCCCCTTTGCCGAGATCTAGCTTTTCCAGCCCGGCCATAAACGCGCTCGCCGCGCGGCCCGGTAAAAGGTGCGCCTGGCGCGAGAACAAGTCGTCCCAAACGGCGTGATCTTCGCTTGAATAGTCCGTTTGAGCAGGCTCGATCCAGTCCTCTCCCACATGCGCAGGCTTGGCCAAGGGCGCGGTGAATACCTCCGACGAGAGCTCGGGCAAGGCCGTGTAATCGATGTCAGGATCAGCAAGTGTGGCCATGGTAACCATTTTGGGGCTAGCCTTGCTTTGAAACAAGACAAAAGGACGGAAGATGGGCCTGAAGGGTAAGGAATACCGGAAGCTGTTGGAGCCGATGACCGAAGAGCTTGTCGGCATGGCGCGCTGGGCGCGGACCACCGGCGCGCGGATCGTGGTGCTGTTCGAAGGGCGCGACACCGCGGGCAAGGGTGGGGCGATCCGCGCGGTGCGCGACAAGCTGAACCCGCGCCAATGCTACACCGTGGCGCTGAGCAAGCCGACCGAAGATCAGCAAAGCCAGTGGTATTTTCAGCGGTATATCCGGCACTTGCCTAGCGCGGGCCAGATCGCTCTGTTCGATCGCAGTTGGTATAATCGTCCCGGGGTGGAGAAGGTGATGGGCTTTGCAAACGATACGCAGGTGGCGCATTTTCTTGAGCAAGCGCCCGTGTTTGAAAAGCTGCTGACCGATGACGGTATTTTGCTTTTCAAATACTGGCTGAGCACCGATCAGGAGCAACAGGAAGAGCGGCTGCGAGAGCGGCTGGACGATCCGCTCAAGCGCTGGAAGCTCTCGCCGATCGATCTGGCCGCGCGTGAGAAGTACGACGCATATACCGAGGCGCGCGAAGCCATGCTGGCCGCGACGCACACCGATCACGCGCCATGGACCTTGGTCGATTTCAATGACCAGAAGCGCGGGCGCTTAACACTCATCCGCGATCTTCTGGACCGCCTGCCTGACACGCGGGTCGAGCCTCCCGAAATCGACTTTCCCGAGCTGGGACGCGAGCCCGCGCATGAGACGTACAAGGCGCTAAAACCCATCCAGGACCATCCGGTTTGAATTGACCTCAAGCCTCTTATGATATAATTATGATATCATATTTAGACAGGAGGCTTAGGTATGAATTCCCCGAACAAAGACATTTCTGCCAGCCAGGAGCGAAGCGGAGCGGCCTATAACGGCTACGCGATGCTCGGCACGCTGCTGGCGATTCCAGTGGTCGTGGCGCTCTTCTTCGCTGGCGGGATGGGGCCGGCTCTGGGCCCAGCGGTTGGGGTGCCACTGCTGATTATCTCGATCTTGGCATTCGTTCTCATTTCGGTCGGTTTTTTCATGATCCAGCCCAATCAGGCGGTCGTTATCACGCTGTTCGGCGAATACAGAGGCACCGTGCGGACCGAAGGCCTGCAATGGATATGGCCCTGGATGGGCAAGAAAAAGGTGAGCGTGCGCGCGCACAACATCCATTCCGACAAGGTCAAGATCAACGACCTGCGCGGCAACCCGATCGAGATTGCGTGCAACGTCGTCTGGCGCGTTGCGGACACGGCGCAAGCGGTCTTTGACGTCGAAGATTACGAGGAGTTTGTGAACATCCAGATCGAGGCTGGGCTGCGAACCGTCGGCGCTCGCCACCCCTATGACGACATGTCTGAAGAAGACGAAGTGACGCTGCGCGGCAGCGCCGACGTGGTGAATTCCGAACTGCGCGAGGAATTGAACGACCGGCTTAAGGTGTCAGGCATCCTAGTAGACGAAGCGGGCCTTACGCACTTGGCGTACGCGCCCGAAATCGCGGGCGCGATGCTGCGGCGTCAACAAGCAGACGCGGTGATCGCCGCGCGCCAAAAGGTCGTGATCGGCGCGGTCAGCATGGTCGAGGACGCTCTGGCGAAACTCTCGAGCGATGGCATCATCGACCTCGATGACGAGCGAAAAGCGGCGATGGTTTCCAACTTGATGGTGGTGCTGTGCGGCGATCGCGAAGCGCACCCCGTGGTGAACACCGGCACGCTGTATCAATAACAGGAACCACCCGAGGAGGCAGCCATGGCTGCACCCCAAAAACCCCCGGCCAAAAAGGCCTTTGCGCTCCGGCTTGATCCGGCGGTTCACGCCGCGATCGAGCGGCTGGCCGCCACCGAGCTGCGCTCGGCGAACGCCGAGATCGAAATGCTCTTGCGCGAGGCTTTGAGAGCGCGCGGTATCGAAGTGGAGAGGAGTGCGAAACCGCGCCGTGGTCGGCCGCCGAAAGAGTAAAACCTAGAGGTCCGCGCTTGCTTTCATCACCGCCCGGCCATCGCTTGCGAACGCGCCCATGTCCCAGCTTTCTGCGCCTTCGCGCATCGCGAGGTGCAATTCTCCTCCCGCAATCGCCGGAGAGACCCCGCGAAATTCGAAGCCGGTGAGGCGGTTTTCGCCCAGTTGGCTTGCGGCCAGCTGAAGCAGCAGGCTGGCGGTCAGCGGTCCGTGCACCACAAGCCCGCGATACCGCTCCACCTCGCGCGCGTAGGGCGCGTCGTAATGGATGCGGTGCGTGTTGAAGGTGAGCGCGGAATAGCGGAACAGCAGCCGCGCGTCGGGCACAAAGCTGCGGGTCGCGTCCCATTCGCCAGCGTCGAAGCGCCCCTCACCGGGGGCGGGCGGACTGAGCGGTGCATCCGGCGCCGCCGCCTCGCGATACACCAGCGTCTGCGTTTCGCGCACAGACAACGTCCCGTTGGCCTGCGTTTCATGCTCGACATTCACAAAAGCGAGCTTGCCCGAACCGCCCTCTTTCTCGGTGATCGACATCACACGGCTGGTGCGCTTGATCGCCGCGCCCAGAGCAATCGGCGCGACAAACTGGATTTTACTCGAGGCCCACATACGGCGCGGCAAAGGCACTGGCGGCATAAAGCTGCTCGCGCTGTCGTCACGCAGCGGGTGACCGTCTTCGCCTAGGCTGTCCGTGCGCTCTTTCGGTGTGCACAGCGCGAAATGCACGCCTTGCGGCATGATACTGTCGCCAGGCGGATCGAGATCGAAGGTCGAGCACCATTGCAACGCGCGCTGCGGGGTCAGGCGGTCCTGATCCTTGCGCTCGCGGCCGATCCAGGCGTCGAAGTCGCCCATCAGGCCGCGCGTTCGAACACAGCGGCGATCCCCTGACCGCCGCCAATGCACATCGTTTCAAGCCCGATCTTCGCGTCGCGGCGTTGCATTTCGTAAGCCATGTCGGCGAGAATGCGTCCGCCGGTCGCGCCGATGGGGTGGCCCAGCGAAATGCCTGAGCCGTTGACGTTGAGGATATCGCGGCGGCTGTCGTCCGCGCTCCAGCCCCAGCCTTTGAGAACAGCGAGGACTTGGGGCGCGAACGCCTCGTTGAGTTCCACGAGGTCGATATCGTCCCACGACAGCCCGCGTCGCGCGAACAGCCTCTCGACCGCGGGCACAGGACCAATGCCCATACGCGAGGGATCGCAGCCCGCCGCCGCCCAGCCGCCAAACCACAGCATGGGTTCCAGGCCGAGCTCTTCGAGCTTGTCTTCGGCGACCACGAGGCAAGCGGCCGCGGCGTCATTCTGCTGACTGGCGTTACCCGCTGTGACGATCGCCTCGGGGTCGCGCTTGCCATCGATCGCGCGCAGCTTGCCAAGTGTCTCCATCGACGCGTCTTCGCGATACCCCTCGTCTTTGGCGAAAGTGATCGGATCACCCCGGCGCTGAGGCACGTCGACGGTGACGAGTTGCGCGTCGAACTTGCCCTCTTCCCACGCCTTGGCGGCGTTCTGGTGCGAGCGCACAGCGTATTCGTCCGCCTCTTCGCGGGTGATGCTGTAATCCTTGGCGAGATTATCAGCCGTCTCAATCATCCCAGTGATGACCCCAAAACGCTCAATCGGCTGGCTCATCAAGCGCCCGCGCGACAGGCGGTCGTGTAGCGTGATATCGCCCATGCGCGCCCCGCCGCGCCCTTGCAGCGTGTAGTGCTCGACGTTGGACATGCTCTCGCACCCGCCCGCAACGACGACATCGGCCATGCCCGTTTCGACCATCATGGCTGCGTTGGCGACCGCTTGCAGGCCTGAGCCGCAGCGCCGGTCGAGCTGATAACCCGGCACTTCGAGCGGCAGACCTGCGGCGAGCCAGCTCCAGTGGCCAATGGCGGGCGCTTCTGCGTTGCCATACCCTTGCGAGAAGACGACGTCGTCGACCCGCTCGGGATCAATGCCGGACCGCTCGATCAGAGCCTTGAGGATCACCGCACCCAATTCTCCGGCGTTGAGGCTGGAAAGCCCGCCGAGGAACTTGCCGACGGGGGTGCGAAGGGGGGAGCAGATGGCGACACGTCTGGTCATGGGGCGATCCTTTATCGAGCCGAATAGTCGGCGTTTTCGTCGGACAGTGCGACGGTTCCGGCGTCCACCAGCTTGGCGATTGCGCCGGAGGAGAGGCCGAGCTTGTCGGCAAGGACTTCCTCGGAATGCTGGCCCAGAAAGGGCGCGGGCGCCGGGTCGCCTACGTCGCGTTCTGGCATGTTCGCGAACGAGCGCGTGGCGGGGTATTCAAAGCCCGATGGGTTGGCGGGCGATGGGCCGAAAAGCGGGTTGTTGTCGATCAGCACTGGGTCTTGCGAAGCCTTATAGTGCGAGCGGTAGGCTTCGAAGGTGCATCCGTGTTTGGCCATGCTTTCCGCCAGTTCGGCGTAGTCGCGGCTTTCGGCGGCGTTCTGGAAAATGTCGAACAGGCGGTGCCGGTTCTCAAAACGCGGGCGGTCGCCAGCGTTAAAGTCTACGCCGAGCTCCTCCTCCAGCGTGGCGATAGGCCCGGCGACATCAAACGCGTCAACAAGGCCATTCCACTGTTTGGGAGTTAGCGCGGCGACCATAAAGCGCTTGCCGTCTTTGGATTGAAAGTCGCGCCCGAACGCGCCCCAAATGGCGTTGCCGAGACGCTCACGGTCGCCACCGCGATAGAGCATCTCGGCCATGGTGCCCGAATTCGCCATGGTTCCGATTGCTACATCGCCTAGCGGCACGCGCATTTCGCTGCCCTGGCCGGTCGCGGCCCGGTGGTGCAGCGCGGTCATCAATGAGAAGGCGGAATAGGCCCCGGTGATAAAATCCCAGGCTGGAAGCGGCTGGCTGATAGGCGGCGCGGTTTCGGGGCCCCACTCTTCGGGGCCCGTCATCAGCGGATAGCCTGAGGCGGCGTTGACGGTGAAATCCATCGCCTGACGTCCGTCGTGCCATCCCATGATGCGCACGCTGATCATATCCTCGCGCTGCGCGGTCATGGCGGCGTGGCTGAGGAAGCTCTTTTCCGGCAGGTTGGTGATGCACTGACCGGTCTTCGCCGCCAGTTCCACGCACAATTCGCGCCCCTCACCGCTGCGCAGATCAAGCGCGACCGACTTTTTGGCGCGGTTGAGGTTCTCCCATGAGAGGGAGCGGCCCTTTTTGGTCAGCATAAAGCGGTCGTAATCGAGCCCGCCCGCCTTGTGATCGACACGGATCACTTCGGCGCCCATCTGCGCGCAATACAGCCCGGCGGTGGGCGAGGCGACAAAGCTGGAGACCTCGATAATCGAGAGGTCGTTCAATAAACTATACACCCGTCACTCCCGCGAAGGCGGGAGCCCAGGGCGTATCAGGACTGCCGCGCGTTATCTCTCTAGATCCCCGCCTGCGCGGAGATGACGAATTCGATTAAGTTTAGCCGTTAGCCGCTTCCCATTCGCGCAGCATGTGCTTGGCGATCTGGAGTTGCAGGATCTGCGTCGTGCCTTCGTAGATGCGGTAGATGCGCGCGTCGCGGAAATAGCGTTCGGCTTCGTATTCGGCGAGGTAGCCCGCGCCTCCATAGATCTGCACCACCCGGTCGACCACTCGGCCGCACATTTCGGAGGCGAACACTTTAAAGGCGGCGGCCTTGACGAGGATGTTCTCGCCCCGGTCAGCTCGTTCGGTCACGTCCTTCATCATGCATTCGGCGGCGTAAATCTCAGTCTCGCTGTCCGCCAGCATCGCCTGAATCAGCTGAAAGCGCGAAATCGGTTCGCCAAAAGCCTTGCGCTCCTGCGCGTACCGGATCGCGGAATTGAGCGCGCGGCGCGCGTAGCCAGTGGCGGTCGCGCCCACGGAAATGCGGCCATTGTCGAGGCTCTGCATAGCGAAGCGGAAGCCTTTGCCCGTTTCCCCGCCCAACAGCGCGTCGCCCGGCACCTTCACATCGTCGAGCATAATGTCCGAGATATGACTGCCTGCTTGGCCCATTTTCTTGTCCGGCGATCCGGTGGAAACGCCCGGCGTGTCCATGGGCACCAGGAAGGCGCTAACATGCGCGTTCTTGGGCAGCGCCTCTTTCTCGGTTCGCGCCATGATCAGCGCGACATCGGCGTGCGGCGCGTTGGTGATGTAGCGCTTGGTGCCGTTGAGGATCCAGCCATTGCCGTCCGGGTCCGGCTTGGCGAAGGTCTGCATTGCCGCGCTGTCGCTGCCCGAACCCGGCTCAGTGAGGCCAAAGCACGCAATCTTGCCTTCGACGAGCTTGGGAAACCATTCCGCCCGCTGCGCGTCGGTCGCGCCGTTCTTCAAGGCGCTCGCAAACATGCCGATATTGATCGAGAAGATCGACCGATAAGCCGGCGCAGCGTAGGCCATGATGTTCACGATGCGCGCGTACTGCTCCATATTGAGCCCCGCGCCGCCAAAGTCTTCCGGTACGCTGAGGCCGAAGAGGCCCATATCGCGCATTTCGGAGACAATCTCTTCCGGAATGCGATCGTTTTCGATCACTTCGTCTTCCGCCGGGATCAGCCGTTCGCGCACATAGCGTTCCAGCTGTTCGGCAAATTGATCGAACGTGTCCTTGTCCATGCCGGTGTTGAATGCGGAAGTGTCGGTGATGGGGGCGTTCATGACAATATGAGTCCTCAGGAGTACGTATCTAGCGGGCTTTGGGCGGCGCTTCGCCCTGATCAATTTGGGAGGCTTCTCGTTCGTGGAGCAACGCCTCAGCCTTCTTTAGAGCTCGCTCTTCATCCTCGCTGATCGCGCCCGCTGGTGGTGGCGCCTGCCCGCCGCTGTCGCACGCGCTAGCGCACAGGGCCGTGACGAGCGCTAAAGCAAAGGGATGACGACGGCGGCGAGAACGGGCCGACATCGGCGATTTAGTTGCCGATGTCTTCCAAAGCGTCGACGGCGTCGCCCGCCGCATCGACAGCCGCTTCGGCTTCGGCGGCCGCAGCGGCGGCTTCTTCAGCCACATTAGCCGCGTTATCAGCCGCGGCGGCGGCGGTTTCTTCCGAAACGGCCGCGGGCCCTTCAATCGCTTCGAGGTCTTCGGTGGCGTCGGCGTCCGCCACAGGCTCTTCAACAATCGGCTCAAGCGCTTCGTCGGCGGCCATTTCGACGGTGTCGGGGTTTGGGGGCGCGGATGCGTCCTCCGCGGTGCCGCACGCGGCCAGCGCGATCGAGAGCGCGCCAAGCGCGGCGTAAGTGGTGAGCTTTTTCATGGGTCCTCCTCCGGGTGTCTTTGGGGTCTTGCAACCTCGGTTGCCGCTGGGTGTAACCCCACTCACCGCGTTAAGCCAAGGGTGAATCGATGCGCCGAAACGGCACAAGGTTGGCCAAACGCTTGGCAAAAGTGGGCGAATGCGTAGCCTTGGGCGCCATGGGGGAACACATTCGTCTTGCGAGTGCAATGCCGCCCGATGCGCGGCCAACGCCAACGCGCGCTGCGGCGCGGTTGGTGAGATTGGCCCTGCGTCCGGCCTTGCTGATCGGTATTGCCGCGTGCGCGATCCCGCTGATCCGCGATCTTTTTTAGCAGCTTTGCGATTCAAGCCGGCGCGCCAAAAGCGGGGGCGTAAGTGACGATCCCGCTTGGTAAATCACCATCCAGCGCAAGGCACTGGAAATACTCAGGCGGCGGACCGGGGTAACGCAGCTGTGGTTCATGGTTGAAGCCAAAGCGCGGATAATACTCGTTGCTGCCGAGAAGAACGATACCCTTTGCGCTTTTCTGACGCATGTCGTCTATCGCGCGCTGGATCAGCCTGCCCCCTATCCCTTGCCCTTGCATGTCGGGCCAGATCGAAACCGGGCCAAGTCCGAACCATCCCCTCGTGTGATCGGTAATGGTGATGGGTGAGATCGCGATATGGCCCACAATTCGCTGCCTATACAACGCCACTAAGGAGAGGGTCAGATCGCCATCAGCGCGCAGTTTGTTGACGATGTAGGGCTCCGTCCCATCGGAGAACTCCACGCCCCTGAACGCCGCTTGAGTAAGGTTGAAGATCGTTTCTTCATCGCCGGAGGCCTCGGGGCGCACCTCAATAGGGGTGCCGAGCCCGCTCATGACGGGTTTATCACAGCAGCAAGTGCCCCGATTTATCGCGTTTGGTCGCGAGGTATTTTGCGTTGTGCGGGTTGTCCGGCAATTGGTGCTGGACCCGCTCCGAGATTGTAATCCCGGTCGCCTCAAGGCTTTTCACCTTGGCGGGGTTGTTGGTGAGCAGTCGGATCGAAGTCGCGCCGATCAGTTCGAGCATGCGCGCGGCGACGGGGAAATCGCGCGCTTCGTCGGGCAGACCCAAGCGGTTGTTCGCTTCGACGGTGTCAAAGCCCTGATCCTGCAGGCGATAGGCCCGTAGTTTGTTGATGATGCCGATCCCGCGCCCTTCCTGACGCATGTAGAGCAGCACGCCCCAACCGCCGTCCTGGCGCGCGTGCGCCTCCATCGCTTCGAGCGCGGCGTCGAGTTGCGGCCCACAATCGCATTTGAGGCTTCCGAGCACGTCGCCCGTCAAGCATTCCGAGTGAAGGCGAACGAGCGGCTGCTTGTCCCCGTTCTGCTCGCCAATAATCAGCGCGATATGCTCGCGCGTGTCGGCGGTGGAACGGAAGGCGATGATCTCGGATTCCTCGCTGCCGATCACTGGCAGCCGGGCGCGCGTGACCAGTTTAAGAGCGCCTGCGTTGGTGTACGCGGCCAGGTCGGTCGCCTCGAGGTGGTGCGCTTCGCCCGCGCCTTCGGGATCGACCAAAAAGGCTGGGAGGATCCCAGCGATCCGGGCCAGCTCCATCGCCGCTTGGGCTGTGTCGTCCCACTCAATCGCCTCGGCCTTGAATGGCCCCTTGAACGGGTTGCCCAGGTCAAGCGCGGGGTCCGAAATCGGCAGCGCCTGCGTAAGATCGAACGGCTCGCCCCCTCGGATCAGCACAGGGGCGTGCGGCACGGCGGCGTCGCGCTGGTTGGCGAGTTTCAAGGTCGCGGCGCGGGCGGCAGAGATCAACATGCGCGGCGCGGTGGCCTCGCGCGCAATCGTGGTTTCGACGGGCAGCAAAGTGGGTCCGCCCGCAAAGGCCAGCGGCCAGCCATGGCGCAAAGCGTCCACCGCCTGCGCCGCGCGCCGCGCCGGGGAGACCTTCACGTTCAGAGGTCAAACTCCGTCACAAGCGGAATGTGATCCGAAGGCTTCTCCCAAGAGCGAGCGTCTTCCAGAATACGGTGCCCGCGCGCCTGCTTGGCCAGGGGCGCGCTCGCCCACATGTGATCCAAGCGCCGCCCGCGATCGTTTTTGCGCCAATCGGGCGAACGGTACGACCACCAGCTGAAGTAGCGCGCCGGATCTTGGATGAACTCGCGCCCCAGATCGACCCAGCCATGCGCTTGCTTGAACCGCTCGAGCGTTTCGACTTCGATGGGCGTGTGGCTCACGACCTTGAGCAGTTGCTTGTGGCTCCAGACGTCGCTTTCGAGTGGCGCAATGTTGAAATCGCCGACGATCAGCGTCGGGCGGTCAACGCCTTCCGCCCAGCGCGTCATGCGCTCCAGAAAATCGAGCTTCTGGCCAAATTTCACATTCTGTTCGCGGTCAGGAACATCGCCGCCGGCTGGCACGTAAACGTTCTCGATCACCATATCCTTGCCGATCAGCTCAACGCCTACATGGCGCGCTTCGCCGTTGGCTTGCCAGTCATGACGGGAAACTTCGCGGATTGGCAGGCGGCTAACCGTCGCGACCCCATGATAGCCCTTCTGCCCGCAGATCGCCTGATGCTCGTAGCCCATCTTCGCCAAAGCCCTCGCGGGAAACTGGCTTTCCTGGCATTTGATCTCTTGCAGGCACAAAACGTCGGGCGCTTCGTCGGCGAGATACTTTTCGATGATCGGCAGGCGCAGGCGCGCCGAATTGATATTCCAAGTGGCAACAGAAACCATAGGCGTCGATTTAGGCGGGCGCCGCTTCTCCGACAAGCTTTAGCTTTCCCGTCACATTCGCGTCCGATAGGGCGAGCCAACCCGAGCTTTCAGGAAAGTGCCACCCAAAAATGATTCGTTCACTCAAGTCGATCCTTGTCCTTGCTGGTGCCAGTCTTGCGCTGACAGGCTGCGTTGTTTCATCGAAAACCTATTATGGCGACGTCTCGGAATCGCGAGGGCAATCCGGCGGATCCGGTGGAGGCGGTTATGGCCTTGCGCAGGGAAAGCCCAAGAATGTGATCATCCTGATTTCGGACGGGATCGGCTTTAACGGTTGGCTCGCGGCGGATTATTACGAAGGCAAAGCCGGTCGGCAGGCCTACCAAGTGCGCCGCCCGGATGGCACGCAGCCGGTCCTGTACGGAATGGCGCACAGCTCGCTCAACCTGATTGACGCTGAGGGCAACACCTTGCCGAGCGCGTCGGACGCGGAGCTCGCCAAAGGCGCGGTTGAGCAGGGATACGACCCGCGCACCCGCTGGGATCGGTTCGACAACACGTTCAAGGGCGACTTTGAGCCCGAGGCCAAGAGCTACACCACCTACACCGACAGCGCCGCGGCGGGCACCGCTTTGATGACCGGCCGCAAAACCGCCAATGGGCGCATAAATATGGATTGGAGCGCGAATGAACGGTTCCGCACAATCGCGCAAATCGCGATGGATCGCGGCCGTTCCGCGGGTGCTATTTCATCAGTGATGGCAAGCCATGCGACCCCCGCGGCGGCGATCGCCCACAACGTCTCACGCAACAATTACGCCGAAATCTTCAACGAGATGGTCGCGAGTGATCTGGATGTGATCATGGGCGGCGGGCATCCGTTCTACGATCCGAGTGGCAACAAGATCAATCCGAAGAACGAGCGCGGCTATCGCTACGTTGGCGGCATGGAAACGCTCGAAGAGCTGACAAGCGAAGCGGGTCTCAACGGTTTCGACTTCATCGACGCCAAAACCGATTTTGCGGCGCTGGCGGCGGGAGAAAACGTGCCCGAGCGCGTGGTCGGCATCGCGCGCACAGGTTCGACTCTTCAGGCGGCACGCGAGGGGCTTGGCATCGCGGAAACGCCATCAGGCATGGCGTTCAATCCCGATGTACCCGACCTTGCGACGATGAGTTTGGGGGCGCTCAATGTGCTGGAGCAGGACGCAGATGGTTTCTTCCTGATGATTGAAGGCGGCGCGATCGATTGGATGGGCCACGCCAACGATATGCCGCGCTACATCGAGGAGCAGGGCGACTTTAACCGCACCGTGGAGGCCGTAATCGCTTGGGTCGAGGCCAATTCGAGCTGGGATGAGACGCTCGTCCTCATTACGTCCGACCACGAATGCGGCGGCATCTGGGGCGAGGGCACTTACACCAACAGCGTGGGCGGTGCTGTGGCTGCGGATCGCTCACCCGAAGCGGTGGCCTCCGCGCGCTACAATCCGGCGGAAGACACGTTTAACGGCTTTCTCGCTGTGCAGGATCGCGGCGCCGGAAATCTACCGGGGTATCAGTTCGCTTCCGGCAACCACACCAACGAGCTTGTGCCGCTCTGGGCGATCGGAAACGGCTCGGAGATGTTCACGCAGTTCACTCGCACCGATCCCCGCGCCCGCGCGATCTGGGGCCAACCCTACGGTTGGAACGGGAATTTCGTCGACAACACCACGGTGTTCGATGTGATGGAAATGGCCCTGAGGGATTAAAACCCGAGGAATTAGAATCAAAAAACCCCTGTCCCGGGGGCGATGGGACAGAGGTTCCTTTGAGCGTTCGTCACGCTTGTACAAAGCGGCTCTCTTGCGAAGAACAGGGCAACAGGGGGGAAACCCGTCTTCATCCGCTTTGTTGGACCGTTTTAGTCCGATTTAGCTTTCGCGTCCATGAACATGTGCCGGATTCTGTCGTGTAGGGGCCACTTTTCGTGGCCGAAACGTTCACTTTGGCCGACGAGATGAGCGACGCGGATCGCGGAATGTGAACGTGCTGTCCGCCACCGAAACGCCATAACGATGATTCGAAAGCCGCACGGTTGTGCGGTAATTCTGCGCGTCGCGGGCCACCCAGTTTATAAGCTGCATGCCGCCCGGCGCGTTCGGGTTTTTGTAGAAGATCAGGTTGATCGCGCCGTATTCCGGTTTTTTGGGATCCTCGACCATCACGCTGACGACGTCCGGGCTGCCCGTCGGAATGAGGGTGCCGTAGCGCTTCACATCCTTTTTGGGGTCCAGCAGCGCGCCCAGCGGCGTGCTGCCGATCGGCCAACGCTCAACCTGGTTGACCTCATAGTCGACCATGTAGAGCGACTTGCCGTTTGAAACCATCAGCAGATCCGCGTCTTGGCCATAGTCGAACCGGATCTTGCCGGGGCTCTTCAGCGTCAGAACACCGCGCGCTTCGTTACCGGCGCGGTCCGTCTGAATAAAGTCGGCGCGCATGGTCGAGATGCCGCGCAGCGCCGCGATCGCTCGGTCAAGGTCACCGGGTTGGGTCTGGGCGCTCAATGGCTCCACAGGCGCGACGAAAGCCGCGCCCGACAGCGTGACGGCGCCCAGCGCAACAAGGCCGCCCATAACGAGCGGTCTGAAACCCAACGAAAAGGTGGAGGTAAGCGTCTTCATGGCCCTGCTTTCTAGCTTGGGGCTTTGAATAACGGCTTAATCGAAAAGACGCGAGGGTAAGCTCGGGCGAAACGCCCGAAAAACGGCTTACTTGATCTTCGCTTCCTTGAATTCGACGTGCTTCTTGGCGACCGGATCGTATTTGCGGAACACCATCTTCTCGGTGATGTTGCGCGGATTCTTTTTGGTCACGTAGTAAAAGCCCGTGTCGGCGGTCGAGACGAGCTTGATCTTGACGGTTGCGGGCTTCGCCATGGCGGTTTCCTAAAGATCTGGTGATGGCCACCCCAATCCGGGTCAGCCGAAAAAACAAAGGGCGGCGCAACACGCCGCCTCACAGACGCGCGCCTCTGAGCGATTCATGGGGAAAAGTCAAGCGAAGTTGGCGGTCCTTGGCCTCACCAGTCGCTGCGGGTGGGCTTGCCGCGATTGGCCTTCACCTGACTACGCGCCTTCTTGGCTTTTAGGCGCTGAACCTTGCCCACGCGGTTGAGGCGCGACTTGGCCCGGTTTTTCGGCGCTTGATGCGCGGCTTCGAGTATTTCTTCGAGTTTCGTGCGCGCAGCCTGCCGGTTGGCGTCTTGTGTACGGTGCTGGCGCGCCGTGATAAGTAAGTCGCCCGAGGCAGTCAGTTTGCTTCCCGCCGCTTCGCGCAGACGCGCAAACACTGGCGGGGGCAAGCGTAACTGGTAGATGTTTACGCGCAATTGCACCTCGGTCGCCACCTTGTTGGCGTTCTGGCCGCCCGGCCCGGATCCGGCGAGGAAGCTCTCTTCGGCCAGAGCGTGCGCGCGGTCGAGCAGGTCCCTATCCATCACCTTCGCCCGGTTCTTGAACGCCCATACGACGAAAATCATCGGGCAGAGGGGCGTGCGCTTCAATCGCGGGCTTGTTCTCTCGCGGGATGACAAGGCGAGAGGCGTGCAGCATCGTTCGCGCCGCGCCTTTGCCGCGCTGGTCCTCAGAGCCGTAGATCGGATCGCCCAAAAGCGGCGCGCCCAGCCCTTTATGCGCGTGGATACGAAGCTGGTGGGTGCGGCCTGTTTCGGGGGTGAAGCGAATGACGCTGCGCTGGCCTAGGTCTTGAACCAACTCCCAGTGCGAGACCGCCTCCTTGCCCTTCTTGGCCGCAATCATACGCCAGCCCTTGGCTTCCGAACTGATCTTGGCGAGTTTGAGGCGGATCGTGCCGTTATCGCCCGGCGGATGGCCAGCGAGAACCGCCAGATAGGTTTTGGTCACAAGCCGATCTTCAAACGCCTTGTTGAAGCGCTTAAGAGCTTTCGGGTTGCGCGCGAGCAGGAGACAGCCACTCGTATCGGTGTCGAGCCGATGCACCGGCGCCGGCGCGCGCTGAAAACCTAGTTTCAGGGCGTCCAGATGATCCTCAAGACACTCGCCTCCCTTTCGTGGGCGATCAATGGGAAGGCCCGCAGGCTTGTTGATGACGAGCGCCTCGCCATCCTCGAAGAGTATCTCGGGGGTCATCGTCTTCCTTCGATCCGCGCCACCCGCTCCCTCCGCCCTTCCACAAGGATTCTACTCCGGAGTGATGATCCGGGTGGAAGGGTGGAGGGAGCGGGTGGCTGTGGCATCTCCCTAAATTAACTTCGCCGCAAAGAGACCGCGCACGGCGTTGCCAAGCTGGAAGCCGCCCGCCAGATCATCCAGCGAAAGCTCAGCCTCACGCACTTGGCTCTTTTCGATCAGGAACGAGCGCAGCACACCGGGCAGCAGACCCAGCGAAGTGGGCGGGGTGAGCAGTTCTCCGTCTCTTTCAACAAAAACGTTGGTCCAGCATCCTTCGGTCACGAGGCCGTCCTCGCGCACCAGAATCGCCTCGCGCGCCCCCATGGAACCCGCCGCTTCCATCGCATCTTCGTAAAAGCCGCGATCTGAGGTTTTATGCGCAAGCCGCCAATCGGTGGGGTCGAGTGGATGGGGCAGGGCGACAACCGGAAGCGCCTCTTCAAACGGGGCAGGCATAGGCGCCGTTTCCAGCGCGATTGCCCCGCTACGCGCGGTGAGCAGACGCAGCTTGGCGGGCTTGTCCAACTCGAAACACAGCGCCTGAATCTGATTGCGCGCTGCGTGGCGATCAAAGGTGAATCCCAGCGTGCCAGCGCTGTTCTTCATGCGCTCCAGATGCAGCTCCAACAGGGCGACGCCGATCTCCGGGTTGAATTCCATCGTTTCGATCAGGTCGAAGCTGGGCGCAATGAGTTCGGGTGACGAAGCGCGCGCGAAGCCCGCTTTTACCTCGCATTCGCGCCGTTCGGTGCGTGCGTCGCTGTCCGCCACAATCGCGGACCCGACGCCGAGCACCGCTGTCCCTTGCGCGTTTTCGATCGGAGTCAGACGAAGCGTGCGGATCGCGACGTTGAACGCCGCGTTTCCATTGGCATCAATCCGGCCCATCGCGCCGCAATAGGGACCGCGCGCGTCGCGTTCGACTGTGTTGATAAGCTCCATCGCACGGATCTTGGGCGCGCCTGTGATCGAGCCGCACGGAAACAGCGCGCGCACCACGTCCATCGCGCCATTCCCCGGCGCGAGTTGAGCGCGGACGCTGGAGACCATCTGGTGCACGCTGGGATAGCTCTCGACCGCGAAGGGCGCGTGCACTTTCACACTGCCGGGCACCGCCACGCGCGAGAGATCGTTGCGCATGAGATCGACGATCATGAGATTTTCCGCGCGGTCTTTGGTCGATGTCGCGAGTTCTTCTTTCAGCTCCGCGTCGGCCTCGGGCGTGTTGCCGCGCGGCCGCGTGCCCTTCATGGGTTTGACCTTGGCGTCCTGCCCATCCAGCGCGACGAAGAGCTCGGGCGAGAAGCTCAAAAGCCAATGCGAGCCATCGAACATCAGCCCGCCATAGCCCGCCTTCGCGCTGTGTCGGAGCTGCGCGTACAGCGCGACCGGATCGCCGCGATACGAACCGCTGAGCGGATAGGTAAGGTTGGCCTGATAGATATCGCCCGCGTGAATGGACTCGCGCAGGGTCTCAAACGCCTCCTCATATCCACCGGGCGAAAGCTGCGGTTCAAGCGGGCCGAGAGCGGCTGCGTCCTCGCTTTGCGCCGTCAACCAGTCTGGCACTTCCTCAGGATCCAGACGCTCTGGCTCGTCTTCGAACAGTCCCAGCCAAACCAGCGGACCGGTTGCGCCACTTCGGCCTTCGCCCAGAGCGGCCAGCTTGGGTTCGAGCGCCAGCCCCGCTTCATAGGCGATGTACCCTGCTAGGGTGCCAGAGCCTTGCGCTCGGGCGGCCTCGGCCTTCGCCAAGGTGGGCTCCACTTCGCTGGGCCGATAGGCTGCAAACACGTGCTTGGGCGCGCGATAGACAAGCGCCTGCGCCGCGCCGCCTTCACGGGCGTCGTCGAGTAGAACGAATGGAGCGCTGTGACCCATCGCACCCATCTAGACATTCCCGCTGCCAAGTCGAGAGGTTGACCCGTCCGTGTCGCCCCTGCACATCGGGCAGAGCGACACGACGCGAGAGGTTCACGACCAAATGAGCGATATCTTCCTGGGGCTGGGTGGGAACGGCGAAAACCAAAATCTGGCCTTGAGCCGGGCCAACCGTCATGGCCTCATCGCAGGCGCAACCGGCACCGGTAAAACGGTGACCTTGCAGGGGCTCGCGGAGAGTTTCTCGGCCAATGGGGTTCCCGTCTTCGTCGCCGACGTGAAGGGCGATCTGTCCGGTATCGCTATGCCCGGTTCGCCGACGTTTAAGCACGCGGATAAGCTGGAAGGCCGCGCCA